>RFFY01000143.1 GCA_003697065.1 Actinomyces sp.
CCCCTCCACCACGACCTCGGCGCCGCCTCCCCGCGTCGCACCCCTGCCGGTGGCGGTGTCCGAACGGGTCGTCGTCCTGCTCGCCCAGATCGACGCCTTCGGCACCTGAACGGTGCCCGACCCCGCCGACGTGACCGCCGCCATCGTCGCTCGTGACCTCACCCGCCACTTCGGCCACCGGGTCGCCCTCGAGGGGCTCGACCTGACCGTGCACCGGGGCGAGGTGCTGGCCCTGCTCGGTCCCAACGGGGCGGGCAAGACGACGACCGTGCGCCTCCTCGACGGGGTCCTGCGACCCGACCGGGGGAGCGCCACCGTGTTGGGCCTCGACCCGGTCAGCCAGGGCCGCGAGGTGCGCCGCCGCACCGGGGTCCTGACCGAGAACGCCGGACTCGACGACCGCCTCACCGCCCGCGAGAACCTCGAGTTCACCGCCCGCCTCCGTGGCGTCGAACGCCGCGAGGCCCGCCGCCGCGCCGGCGAAGCCCTCGAGCGCTTCGGCATGGCGGAACTCGCCGACCGCCGCACCGTCGGGTTCTCGACCGGTCAGCGCAAGCGGGTCGCTCTGGCCCGGGCCCTGCTCCACGATCCCGAGCTCCTCTTCCTCGACGAGCCCACCTCGGGTCTCGACCCGGCGGCGACCCGGGCCGTCACCGACCTCATCGGGGCCCTGGCCCGCGAGCGGGGCCGCACCGTCGTGCTCGCCACCCACTTCCTGGGCGAGGCCGGCCGCGTCGCCGACCGGATGGCGGTCCTGCACGAGGGACGCCTCCACGCCGTGGGCCGCCCCGACGAGCTGGCCGCCGAACTGTGGTCGGGGATCCCCGCCCGCATCGATCTGGGGCGCCCCGCCACCGCAGCGGAGGTCGGGGCCGTCGCCGCCTCGGCCGGTGTCGTGTCGGCCGCGCCGCGCTCGGACGGACTCGACCTCGTCGTCGCCGACCGTGAGGGTCTCGCCGCCGCCGTCGCCCTCCTCGTGGCGCGCGGCGTGGCGGTCTACGGCGCCCGCCTACGCCGGGCCGAGATGGAGGACGTCTACTTCGCCCTCCAGGCCCGACTCACCGGGGCCGCCTCCACCCTGCCCCCACCGGGCCCGCCGCCCACCACGCCCGACGGGTCCCGGGGTGAAGCCCACATCCGGGAGGTGGCGTGAGGACCCAGCGCACGCGGACGACCGACCGGCGCCGCCCCGACCGGCGGGCCATCGCCGCCCTCGTCGCCCGCGACCTGACCGCCGTGCGACGGTCCAAGGCCGTGGTCGTGCCCATGCTGGCGGTGCCGACCCTGCTCATGATCGTGCTGCCCCTCGTGGTCGGTCTGGCGGCCCGGGGCGGCGACCAGGGTGGCACCCTCTTCATCGACGCCCTGCCCGCCGCCCTGGCCGACCCGATCCGGGCCCTGCCCCCCGACCAGCGTCTGGTCACCCTGGTGCTGGGCTACCTGCTCGCTCCCCTCTTCCTCATCGTGCCCCTCATGGTCTCGGCCGTGCTGGCCGCCGACGCCTTCGCCGGGGAGAAGGAACGGCGCACCCTCGAGACCCTCCTCCACCTCCCCGTCGACGACCGCGACCTGTTCCTGGCCAAGCTCCTGACCGCCTTCCTTCCGGCGGTGGCCGTCTCGTGGGGCGGATTCGCCGCCTTCGTGATCGTGGCCGACGCCGTCTCGTGGTCGGTCGTCGACGGGCCCCTGGTCCCCAACCGCCTCTGGATGGTCGTGATCGTGTGGGTGGCACCGGCGGTGGCCGCCCTCGGCCTGGGGATCATGGTCCGGATCTCGGCCCGGGCCCGCACCGCCCAGGAAGCCAACCAGCTCGGCGGGGCGGTGATCCTCCCCCTCATCTTCGTCGCCGTGGGCCAGGCGACGGGTCTGCTCCTGGTCCGCATCGAGGTGGCGGTGGCCATCGGCGCCGTCGTGTGGGCGATGGCGGCCCTGCTGATCTGGCGGGGTGCGGTCCGCTTCACCCGCGACCGGGTGGCGGCCCAGGTCTGAGCCCGTCCGACGCGTCGGGCGGCCGGGGGGCGGACAGCTCAGGCCAGGATCACGAGCTGGAGCAGAGCCCCCCCCACGATCAGCACGAGCAGGGCGGCCAGGGTGATGACGGTGCCGGGTCTCACGGGCTCTCCGGAGGTCGGGGGGACAGGTCGACGGGGGTGACGACGCCGCCCGCCTCGTCGGCGTCGAGGGGCACGAGGCGGATCTCGTCACCCTCGGTCAC
>RFFY01000144.1 GCA_003697065.1 Actinomyces sp.
CCGCCTGCGGGGCGGACCGGCGATCAACGCCAACTGCATCGCCCCGGTGGCCCGCACCCGCATGTCCGAGAACGTGCCCTTCGAGATCGAGACGGGGGCGCCCGAGGCGATCGCCCCGATGGTGGTCTACCTGCTCTCCGACGCTGGCCGTGAGATCAACGCCCAGATCTACACCGTCGTCGGGCCCCGCATCTCGGTGTGGAACCAGCCGCGTGAGCTGCGCTCGATGTTCGCCGCCGGCGAGGCCTGGACCGTCGACGAGATCATCGAGCGCCTGCCTGCCACCATCGGCCAGGAGCCGAATCCCTTCGTCGCCGATCTCGAACGCCGCATGGCCGACATGGCCGCCCGGGAGGGCTCGTGACGTCCCCGGCCGCCGCCCCGCCGCCGGAGCCCCCGGGTCGGGGCCTGCTGGACGGCCGGCGGGTGGTGGTCACGGCGGCCGCCGGCACCGGGATCGGCTCGGCGGTGGCGCGTCGCTGCCTGCTGGAGGGGGCGACGGTGCTGATCTCCGACATCCACGAGCGGCGCCTCGCCGAGACCGCCGACGCCCTCGAGGCGGCGACCGGTCGACGCCCGGCCACGGCCCGCTGCGACGTGACGGTCGAATCCGACGTGGCGGGTCTCGTCGAGGCCGCCGTGGCGGCCATGGGCGGGGTCGACGTCATGATGAACAACGCCGGGTTGGGCGGATCCGTGCGCCTCGTCGACATGAGCGACGAGCAGTGGCGGGCGGTGCTGGGGGTGACCCTCGACGGCACGATGCGCTGCACCCGGGCGGCCCTGCGCCACATGATCGAGCGGGGCATCCGGGGTGCCATCGTCAACAACGCCTCGGTGGTCGGGTGGCGGGCCCAGGCCGAACAGGCCCACTACGCGGCGGCCAAGGCCGGGGTGATGGCACTCACCCGGTGCGCAGCCGTCGAGGCGGCGGAGTTCGGGATCCGGGTGAACTGTGTGGCGCCCTCGTTGGCCATGCACCCCCACCTGGTGAAGGTGACCTCCGAGGAGCTGCTGGCCGAGCTCACCCGCCGTGAGGCCTTCGGGCGGGCGGCGGAGCCGTGGGAGGTGGCCAACGTGATGGTCTTTCTGGCCTCGGATCTCGCCTCGTACATGACGGGCGAGGTGGTCTCGGTGTCCAGCCAGCACCCCTGAGGCGATGTCTGCCCGGTCTGCCGGATTCCCACGCCTCGCGCCCGTCCGCCCGCGGTCGGTGTCATCGGATCGACACGGATCCGTCACGCCCCAAGCCCCCCGCTGACTTGCATCGGCGACCCGCCACGCACCAGAGTTGGGGCGCTGTGGCGCCGGTCACAAGACGGCGTCGGCCGCATCCACGAACCCCGGGGGGAACCAACCCATGACCATCCACGCAGGCCGCACACGCTGGTTGCGCCTCGTCGC
>RFFY01000800.1 GCA_003697065.1 Actinomyces sp.
CGACCAGCGGGTGGCCCCGGCGCCCGAGCGGGCGACGGCGGCCGGCGACGCCCCCTTCTGCATGACCTGCGGCGTTCCCATGCAGCGCGCCGGTGCGTGCTTCGTGTGCGCCGACTGCGGGACCACCAGCGGCTGTAGCTGAGTCGGGAGGGACGGGGGCCGCTCGGTGCCGGATGCCCCGGGGTGGCGCCCGGTGACGCGGTCCGCGCCCTGGGGTGCCCTCGGCGGCGCGCCCGCCGCGAGTGACGGGATCGACGCTCGCTCCGGCCCCCGGCGAGTCCATCGCCCCGAGCTCGACGGGCTCCGGGGCCTTGCCGTCGCGGCCGTGGTCGCCTACCACCTCGAGCCGGACATGGTCCCGGGCGGGTACCTGGGGGTCGATCTGTTCTTCGTCCTGTCCGGCTACCTGATCACGAGTCTCCTGCTCGAGGAGTGGGCGAGCCGGGGCAGGGTCGATCTCGCGGGCTTCGCCGCCAGAAGGGTGCGCCGCCTGTTTCCCGCCCTGGTGCTGTTGGTGCCGATCGTCGTGGCCCTCGAGGCCGTCGCCGGCGACCCCGGCCTCCTCGACCAGACCCGGCGCCACGCCCTGGCCACCCTGGGGTATGTCGCCAACTGGGTGCTCGTCGGCGACGGCGACAGCTACTTCGACGCCGTGTCCGGGCCCTCGCCGTTCCGCCACGCCTGGTCGTTGGCGGTCGAGGAGCAGTTCTATCTCGTGTGGCCGGCGTTGATCCTGCTGAGCGCCCGGGTGGCGGGACGCCGGGGGGTGACGCTGGCGGCCGTCGCTGTGGCGGGCGCCTCGTTGGTGGCGATGGCCGTCCATGCCGACCCGACGGCGCCGGGTCGTGCGTACTACGGCACCGACGCTCGCCTCTTCGAGCCCCTCGTGGGCGCCGTCGGTGCTCTGGTGCTGCCGTTGGGGGCCGCCCGGCCCCGCTGGCTCGCCGCTCCCGGAACCGCCGCCCTGGTGGCGTGGGTGGTGACGGTGCTCGTCGTCGACGACACCTGGACCGGCTTCTACCGCGGAGGTGCTCTGCTCGTCTCCCTGCTCGGGCTGGTTCTCCTCCTGGGCGCGGGGCGGGGATGGGGCGCGCGCCTGTCGACGTGGGGCCCTTTGGTCGCGTTGGGGGTGGTCTCCTACGGGGTCTACCTGTGGCATTGGCCTCTGATCGTCCTGTTCGACCAGCGGGGATGGAGCGGCTGGCGGCTCGACCTGGTGGTCGTCCCGGCGACGCTGGCGGTGGCGGCCCTCTCCTACCGGATCGTCGAGCGCCCGATCCGGTCGGGTCGCCGAGGTGTGGCCGCCGCGCCGTGGGTCTCGGTCGGCGGCGGGTTCGCGGCCGCCGCGGCAGCGGCTGTGGTGGTGTTGACGTTGGCCCCGCCCCGGTCGGGCGAGACCGTCGTCGGGCTCGAGGCCACCCTCGCCGGGACCGACGCCCGCCCACTCGTCGCTCTCGTGGGGGACAGCACGGCGTGGACCCTCGGGGGCGGCCGCGTCACGCCGGGTGACGATCAGGGGCCCTACGACTCACCCTTCGACGGGCAGCGCCTCGTCCTCGCCAACCTGGCCCGAAAGGGATTCCGTTTCCGCTTCGCCGGCGAAACGGGAGCCGGGCCGACGACCGACGACCAGATCGCCGCATCCTGGCTGGCCGACGTCGACCGGCTCGGGCCCGATGTCATCGTGGCGGTGTTCGCTCTGAACGACCTGGCGACGCCCGGGATCACGCCCTCCCCCTCGGGTCCCGGTCCCCGCCTGCTGCACGAACTTGCACAAAGGGCGCCGCTCCTGGTGGTCGGACCGCCGCCGGTTGTCGCCGCCGATCTCCCCGACGCCGACGCGGCCGCCTTCTTCGCCGAGGCGGGTGCCGAGCTCAATGCCCGGTTCTCCCACCTCCTGGAAGACCTCGCGGCCGGCGACGACAGGATCACCTTTGTCGACCTCGGCGCCTGGATGTGCCCCGGGCCGGGAGCGGGGGTGCCCACACGCGACGCGTGCCGGGTCACCCCGTCGGGTGGGCCGTTGCGCTACGACGGCGTGCACTACTCGCCGGAGGGTGCCCGTGAGGTGGCGGCTTGGCTCCAACCCCGGATCCTCGCGATGGCATCGGGGTGAATGTCGCCGAGGGCTGCGGTTGCCGGGGGGGCAGGGCGCCCGTCAGTCCGCTCCGGGCTCGCCGTCGGCCGCCAGGCGGCGCTTGTGGGCGAGGTAGGCGCCCACCATCTCGCCGAAGCGGGCCGGGTTGTACACGTCCTCCTCGTAGGACCACAGGCCGTCGCCGGCGTACTTGAGGAGGGTGAAGTTGTGGGCCTGGTGCACCGAGCCGTCGCCGGGGTCGGCGAAGCGGTTCCACACCTGGCACACGACCCAGCCCCGCTCCTCGTCGATGACGTACCACTCCACGGGGAAGTGGACCATCTCGGAGTTGGGCCACTCGCTCATGGTGGTGGTGATCCAGCGACGGATCGCCTCGCGCCCCCCGAAGGTGCCGAAGTGGTGCTCCACGTAGGTGGCGTCCTCGGTGAACAGGTCGGCCCACTCGTTCCAGTCGCCGCTGGTGCCGGCCCGGCGGGCGACCTCGCGGTAGTGGGCGAAGGCGTCCTCGAGCTCCTGTCGGGTCCAGCGTCCCATGGCGGGGTCCTCC
>RFFY01000015.1 GCA_003697065.1 Actinomyces sp.
GACCGGCTCGTGTGGGCGATCGACGGTGACGGGAACTTCCAGATGACCGCCCAGGAGCTCGTGACGGCGGCCTACGAGAAGATCCCGGTCAAGGTGGCGTTGATGAACAACGCCTATCTCGGCATGGTCCGCCAGTGGCAGGAGCTGTTCTACGACGAGAGGTACAGCGAGGTGTACCTCTCCCACGAGCTGCCCGACTACGTGAAGTGGGCCGAGGCCATGGGCTGCATGGCGATCCGTGTCGAGACCCCCGACGAGGTGGTGCCCGCCATCACCAAGGCCAACGAGGTGAACGACCGTCCCGTCGTCCTCGAGTTCCGCACGGCCCAGGAGGACAACGTCTACCCCATGGTCCCGGCGGGCCGTGCCAACAGCGACATCCTGGTCGACCCGTCCCAACGCACCGGCGAGGGGGGAGCGGCCTGATGCCCCACGACCGCTTCCACACCATCGTCACCAAGGTCGAGAACAAGCCGGGAGTGCTGGCCCGGGTGGCGGGACTGTTCGCCCGGCGGGGGTTCAACATCGAGTCCCTGGCCGTGGCCCCCACCGACGACGAGCGCTTCAGCCGCATCACCTTCACCGTCGACGTCGCCTCCGCCCCCCTGGAGCAGGTGGTCAAGCAGCTGGACAAGCTCGTCAACGTGGTCGAGATCCGCGAGCTCGACCCGGCCGATTCCGTCGAGCGGGAACTCATGCTGGTCACGGTCGAGGCGGGCCCCGCCGAACGTGGCGAGATCATGGATCTGGTGCGGATCTTCGAAGCCCGTGTCCTCAACGTGGGCCACGACCGCCTCATGGTCTCCCTGTCGGGCGGTCCCGGCCGGTTGGACGACTTCGAGGCGCTCCTGCGACCCTACGGGATCGTCGAACTCCAGAGGACGGGTCGCGTGGCCCTGCCCCAGCTCGACAAGGAGGCACCGGTCGAGGCCTGACCGGCCCCACCCGCCGGGTCGGCCGCCGGTGTCACGAGCCGACCCGTTCCCCGATCCCGACCATCCCCTCAGCCGACGAGGAAGGACCCCACCGTGGCGAACATCTACTACGAAGCCGACGCCGACCGCTCCGCCATCGCCGACCGCAAGGTGGCGGTGCTGGGTTACGGCAGCCAGGGGCACGCCCATGCCCTCAACCTGAAGGAGTCGGGCATCGACGTGCGCGTCGGTCTTCGGGAGGGGTCCTCGTCGAAGGCCAAGGCCGAGGCGGCCGGGTTGACGGTGCGGTCCATCGCCGACGCGGCGGCCGAGGCCGACCTCGTCATGATGCTGATGCCCGACACCGAGATGGCCGACATCTACGCCACCCAGGTGGCCCCCCATCTGAACGAGGGTGACGCCCTGTTCTTCGCCCACGGCTTCAACATCCGCTTCGGCCTCATCGAGCCGCCGGCGTCGGTCGACGTCTGCATGGTGGCCCCCAAGGGACCGGGGCATCTCGTGCGGCGAACCTACGTGGAGGGTGGCGGCGTTCCCTGTCTCATCGCCGTCGAGCAGGACGCAACCGGCGGGGCCAAGCAGCTCGCTCTGGCCTACGCCGACGCCATCGGGGGCGCCCGGGCCGGGGTGATCGAGACCACCTTCACCGAGGAGACCGAGACCGACCTCTTCGGCGAGCAGGTCGTGTTGTGCGGAGGGACGACGGCTCTCGTGCAGGCCGGCTTCGAGACCCTGGTCGATGCCGGCTACCAGCCCGAGGTCGCCTACTTCGAGTGCCTCCACGAGCTGAAGCTCATCGTCGACCTCATGTACGAGGAGGGCATCGCCGGGATGCGCTACTCGATCTCGGACACCGCCGAGTACGGCGACCTGACCCGCGGCCCCCGCATCGTCGACGATCACGTGCGCGCCGAGATGCGCCGCATCCTCGACGAGATCCGGTCCGGGGCCTTCGCCGAGGAGTGGGTGGCCGAGTCCCGCTCGGGGCGGGAGAACTTCCTGCGCCTCGAGGCGGCGGGCCGAGAGCATCCCATCGAGCAGGTGGGGGCCCGTCTGCGGGCCATGATGCCGTGGATCTCCGCCGGCAAGGAGTCGGTCAAGGACACCTCCGGCGGCCAGGGCTGAGCGAACGGGGCGACCGTCGTGCGGGCCGACCCGCGCGGTGACGAAAAACGATAAATCTGATCTTGTAAGTCGGACTTTCGCCTGTCTACGCTGCCGCCTGTCGTGTCCGCGACAGAGTCAGCCAGCACAGGAGCGCACATGTCCAGCCAGTGGGGCTTCGAGACCCGTCAGATCCACGCCGGCCAGGTCCCCGACAGCGAGACCAACGCCCGGGCCGTCCCGATCTACCAGACCACCTC
>RFFY01000801.1 GCA_003697065.1 Actinomyces sp.
CCCGAGGGCGACCTCATCAGCAACGACGAGGTGGCGGCCTTCGTCAGCCGACATCCCGACCGTCTGCGCGGGGTCGCCGGTGCCGACCTGCGCCGACCCATGGAGGCCGTGCGGGAACTACGGCGGCGGGTCGACGAGGGATTCGTCGCCTTGCGCCTCGTGCCCTGGCTGTGGGAGCTCCCGCCGACCGACCGGCGCTACTACCCCCTGTACGCGGCCTGTGTCGATCTGGGGATTCCCTTCTGCACCCAGGTCGGCCACACGGGGCCCCTGCGCCCGTCGGAGACGGGGCGGCCCATCCCCTACATCGACCAGGTCGCCATCGACTTCCCGGAACTGGTCATCGTGTGCGGTCACATCGGTTACCCGTGGACGGTCGAGATGATCGCCGTGGCCGACAAGCACCCGAACGTGTACATCGACACCTCGGCCTACAGCGCCAACCGCTATCCGGCGGAGCTCGTCGAGTACCTCCGGGGCCGGGGGCGGCACAAGGTCATGTTCGGCACCAACTACCCCATGATCACCCCGGCGCGGGCGCGGGCGGCGCTCGACGCCCTCGGCCTCGACGACGAGACCCGTTACCTCTTCCTGCGCGGGAACGCCGAGCGGGTGTTCGGCCTCGGCGGCGACACGCCCGGCGAGGCAACGCCCGGTCGCGGCTCGTCGGGTCGGGATCGCGTGGCGGGCGGATCGTGATCCTCGAGATCGTCGGCACCGACCTGCCCGGTCGCCACGCCTGCCCCGACGGAAGGTTGGTCGACAACGTCCACGTGGGGGTCCAGCGCGGGCGTGAGCCCGTGGAGCTCGTTCCCGCCGACGTATCCGAGGCCCGCTGGGTGCTCGAGGTCGACGTCGTGGAGCGGGAGGGGCGGCGCGACTTCCGGGGGCCGTGGATCCAGGGCCGACGGGGGGAGCGCTTCGTCTACCTCACCTGGGGCCACGTGGAGGGCGACGGCACCTTCACCATGTTCCGCCGGGCCAAGCTGGTTCTCGATCGAGTGCCCGGCGAGATCGTCGACGCCGCGGTGCGCTCGGGCCGTCTGCGGGCCCGGGTCGGTCTCACCGGCCGCGACGGCGGGCCGCTGTGTGCCCGGGTCGATCCCCCGGCCGTCGTGTGGGACGCGCCGGTCAGCTGAAGGAGCAGACGAACCCGACGGCGGGGTCGGCCCGACCCTCGAGGAGTTCCCGGTAGGTGGCCTCGACGGCGGCGGGTCCGACCCGGTGCTCGACTCTCAGCCAGCGCCGGGCGTCGTCGACGAGGGCGGCGAAGGCGGCGTCGATGCGGGCGTCGAGTTCCTCGGCGCCCCAGTCGGCGACACGACGGGCGCGGCGGGCCGGGGCGAAGAAGAACTCCGGCGTCGGGCCGGGCAGGTCGTCGTTGCCGGTCATGTCGGCATCCTGCCAGTGGGTGACGCCGACGCTGAGCGAGAAG
>RFFY01000145.1 GCA_003697065.1 Actinomyces sp.
GCCCCGAGTTCGCTGGCCACGCCCCGGCGCAGCGCCCAGGGTGTCGACGCCGGTCGCCTCGCCTTCCTGCTGGCCGTTCTCGAACGGCGGGTGGGCCTGTCCACGGCGGGCGCCGACGTGTACGCCCTGGCGGTGGGCGGGGTCCGGCTCACCGATCCGGGTGCCGACGTCGGTCTGGCGCTGGCGGTGGTGTCCTCCCTCACCGGCAACGCCCTGCCCGACGACCTGGTGGCGGTGGGCGAGGTGGGCCTCGGCGGCGAGCTGCGCCACGTCCCCCACCTCGAACGCCGCCTGGCCGAGGCGGTCCGCCTGGGCTTCTCCCGGGCGGTCGTGCCGCCCGGTGCCCCCGATCCTCCGGCGGGGCTGACCACCCTGCGGGCCCCCACCGTGGCGGCGGCGGTGGCCGTCGCCGATCTGGCGCCGGCCTGAAGCGCCGCCGGGCCGGGGTCGGCCCCGGTCCCCCCGGGCACGGGTGCGGGCCCCGGATCGTGGGCTCCGGCGGCCGGCGGCGATTCACTACAGTGGGCCGATGATCGAGCGACCGAGCGCCGCCTTCCTCGACGCCCTGCGCGCCGTGGCTCCCGGCACGGCTCTGCGCGAGGGGCTCGACCGCATCCTGTTGGGCGGCAAGGGTGCCCTCATCGTCGTGGGCGACGGTCCGGAGGTGCTCAACATCTGCTCGGGGGGTTTCCTCCTCGACGCCGCCTTCTCGCCCCAGCGCCTCTCGGAGCTCGCCAAGATGGACGGGGCCATCATCTTGGCCCCCGACGCCGCCCGCATCGCCCGGGCCAACGTCCATCTGGTCCCCGACGCCACCGTCCCGACCGCCGAGACGGGCACACGCCACCGCACCGCCGAACGGGTGGCGCGCTCCCTGGACGTGACGGTCGTGTCGGTGTCGGAGGACATGGGCGTCATCGCCGTGTACCGCGGCGACGAGAAGCTCCGCCTCGATCCGGTGCGCGAGGTCCTGCTCCACGCCAACCAGGCCCTCCAGACCCTCGAGCGTTACCGCTCGCGCCTCGACGAGGTGACGACCACCCTGTCCACCCTCGAGGTCGAGGATCTGGTCACCCTGCGCGACGTGATCGCCCTGCTCCAGCGGGCCGAGATGGTGGTCCGCATCGCCGAGGAGATCGAGGTCGACCTCGTCTTGTTGGGCTCGGAGGGGCGCCAGATCCAGCTCCAGCTCGCCGAGCTCATGGGCGACGTCGAAGACGAGCGGCGCCTCGTCGTGCGCGACTACCTGGCCGGCGACTCCGAGGACGAGCTGGCCGAGGCCCTCGACGCCCTGGCCCACCTGGAGATGAGCGACCTGCTCGACCCGGCCAAGCTGGCGGAGGTCCTGCACCTCGACCTCGACGAGGTCGACCTCGCCGCCCCCCTCACCCCCCACGGTCACCGCCTCCTGGCCCAGATCCCCCGCCTGCCCGAGGTCGTGGCCGACCGGGTCGTCGAGCGCTTCGGGGTGCTCCCCAAGATCCTGCGTGCCTCCACCGACGATCTCGTCGAGGTCGAGGGTGTGGGCGAGTCGCGCGCCCGGGCCATCCGCGAGGGCCTCCGTCGCATCTCCCAGACCCGGATCCTCGACCGCTTCGCCTGAGTGTGGCGGTCGGGGCCGCCGGCCGCCGCGGGTGGCAACATGAGCGGTATGCGCATCACCCTTCCCACCGGGACCCGGGCCGAGTACGTCGAGGCCGACGAGCCCCGCGGCGGCCTCGTCGTCATCCCCGACATCATAGGCCTGCGCCCCCTCTTCGACGAGATGGTCGCCCGCCTCGCCCGCGAGTGGCGGCGGACCGTGTGCGCCCCCGACCTCTATCCGGGCCGTGAGGACCTCGATCTCGAGGGACGCCTGGCCGCCGCCCGCGAGCTCGTCGACGACGAGGTGCTCGCCGACGTGGTCGCCGCCGCCGACGCCTGCGGGGTCGAGCCGGTGGCGGTGATCGGCTTCTGCATGGGCGGGATGTACGCCCTCAAGGCCGTGGCCACGGGCCGCTTCTGCGCCCACGTTCCCTTCTACGGCATGATCCGGGTGCCGGAGGCCTGGCGGGGGCCGGGCCAGGGCGAACCGCTGGACGCCGTGAGCGCCGGTGATCCGAGCTCGGTCCTGGCGATCATCGGGACGGCCGACGACTACACCCCGCCCGACGACGTCGACGCCCTGGCCGCCACCGGCGCGGGCGTGGTGCGCTACGAGGGCGCCGCCCACGGCTTCGTCCACGACCCCGCCCGCCCGGCACACCGACCCGACGATGCCGCCGACGCCTGGCGCCGGGCCGCCGAGTTCGTCGAGGCGAGGTGCGCCGCCTCGTGACCGCCGCTTCGGTCGTCAGCGGGCCCGGATGGTGAGCTGCTCGCGGTTGGTGATCCGGTAGCGGCGGTCGGACTGCTCGAGCCAGCCCAGGCGCACGAAGCTGGCGATGGCCTTGTTGACCCGCTCCCGGCTTGCGCCCACCATGCCGGCCAGCTCCTCCTGGGTGATGGGCAGGACGAACTCGTCGGCCTCGCCGGCGAGTTCGAGGAGGCGCTTGGCCGTGCGGCCGGTGACGTCGAGGAACACCGAGTCGGCCAGGGCCTCGTCCATGTTGCGCAGACGGCGGGCGAGGAGGCGCACGACCCCCCACAGGGCCTCGGGACGCTGGTGGTAGAGAGCCTCGACCGGGCCGTAGGGGATCTCCAGGACGCGGGAGGCCTCGAGGGCCCGGGCCTGGGCGGAGCGCCCCTGGCGGTCGAACAGGCCCATCTCGCCGAACAGGTCGCCGGCCTCCATGAGGGCGACGACGGACTCGCGTCCGTCGATGGACCGGTTGGCGATGGCGATACGGCCGTCGGCGACGACATAGAGGGCGGCGGGGTCGTCGCCCTCGTCGAAGAGCACGTCGCCGCGACGCAGATCGCGTTCGGTGGCGGCGTCGAGCAGGTGGGCGAGCTCGTCGTCGGACAGGTCGGCGAACAGCTCGGTGGAGGCGAGAAGTGCGGTGTCGGTCATGATCGCGGCCATGCTAGTGACGTGATTCACGTTCGTCCTGCCGGAGACCCGGCTGCCACCGAGGGTCGTCGACCCACCACCTGGGCCGTGGTCGTGGCCGCCGGCTCGGGCCGGCGTTTCGGGGCCGACAAGCTGAGGGCCCGCCTCGGGGGCCGGCGGGTGCTCGACGTCTCGGTGGCGGTGGCGGCCCGGGCGACCGACGGGGTCGTGGTGGTCGTGCACCCGGATCACCTGGCGGCGGAGCGGCACCGTCTCGGCACCGGCGACCTCGACGTGCCGGTGCGGGTGGTGGCCGGCGGCGAGACCCGTTCGGCGTCGGTGCGGGCCGGACTCGACGCCGTGCCCGCCACCAGCGAGCTGGTGGCCGTGCACGACGGGGCCCGACCCCTGGCCTCCGAGGGGCTGTGGCGACGGGTCCTCGCTGCCCTGGAGGGCCCGGGCGGCGACGAGGCGGGGGCGCCGGGAAGCGCAGCGCCCGACGGGGTGGTGCCCGTGGTGCCGGTCACCGACACCCTGCGCCGGGTCGACGGCGGGGTGGTCGACCGGGCGGGCCTCGTCGCCGTGCAGACCCCCCAGGCCTTCCGGGCTGCTGCCCTGCGGGCCGCCCACGCCGGTGGGGGCGACGCCACCGACGATGCCGGCCTGGTGGAGGCGGTCGGTGGTCGCATCGCCCAGGTGGCCGGCGAGGCGAGCAACCTCAAGATCACGACCCCCGACGACCTGGTCGTGGCCGCCGCCCTGTGGGCCGGGCGCGAGACCGGGAGCCCGGTCGGTCCCGACACCGGGCCGGGGGTCGCCA
>RFFY01000802.1 GCA_003697065.1 Actinomyces sp.
ATCCCCCGCCCCCGCCCTACGAACCCGAGCCGGTCCCGGGACCCGAACGCCGGGCCGTCGATTCGGCCGTCCACCTCGCCACCCTGCCCTGGCGGGCGGCGAAGCTCGGGGCCCAGCTCCTCTTGCAGGGCGCCTCGGTCGTGCGCCACGCCTTCGACGACGTCGCCCCGGCCCAACCCTTCTCGGCCCCCCGCACCATCCTCAACGGCCGTCTCACCAGCGCCCGTCGCTTCGCCTGGTTGCAGCGGCGTCTCGACGAGGCGGTCGCCGTCAAGGAGGCCTTCGGGGTCACCCTCAACGACGTCGTGCTCACCGTCACCGGCGGCGCCCTGCGCTCGTGGCTGCTCGACCACGACGCTTTGCCCGACCGGCCCCTGGTGGCCCAGGTCCCGGTCGCCCTCCGCTCGTCCTACGACGGCGAGGTGGGCACCAAGGTCGGCGCCATGTTCGCCTCCCTGGCCACCCATCTCGACGATCCCGTCGACCGTCTGCGGGCTGTCCACGACTCGACGACGGCGGCCAAGCGGATGCGACGGGAGCTCGACGACGCCCACCTGGTCAACCTCACCGACACCACACCGCCCGCTCTCATCGACCTCGCCGCCCGTACCTTCTGCCGCCTGGGACTGGAGGAGGCCGCTCCCCCCGCCTTCAACCTCATCGTGTCGAACGTGCCGGGTCCGCCCTTCGACCTGTACGTGCTCGGCCACCGCATCGACGCCATGTTGCCGATGGGTCCCCTCCTGTACGGCTCCGGGCTCAACGTCACCGTCGTCTCCCACGCCGGCCGCCTCGACATCGGGCTCATGAGCTGCCCCGACCTGGTCCCCGATCTCGACGGGCTCGCCGCCCGCTTCGGGCCCGCCCTCGACGAGCTGTTGGCCGCGGCGGGCGCGACCCCGCCGCCGACGGGACCCCGGGAGACGCCACCTCGGTCGGAGGCGCCCCCGGCGCGGCCCGCCGGGCCAAACCCGTGACCGCATCGGCGGCGTGGGTGGGGTGCGCAGGCGGTGCGTTGGACCGCGACCCCCGAGGTGACCATGCGAGTGTGGATCGATCACGACGAGTGTGCCGGTGTCGGTGTGTGCGTCGACGCCTGCCCCGAGGTGTTCGTCCTCGCCAGCGACGGGCTGGCCTACGTGAAGCAGAACGGCCAGATCCTGGGCCGTGACCAGGCGGCCGTCGTCGACGACGCCCTCTACGACGCCGTCTGCGACGCCGCCGACGACTGCCCCCAGGACTGCATCTACGTCGAGGCCTGAGCCTCCCATCCCCGGGGCCGGGTCGGGTTCGAGTCGCCGCCCCGGCGCCCTGACCCGGGCCCGGTCCCCGATCCGCAGCGCGACGCCTCCTAGGGTCGCGTCATGCCCATCCGCCGCCGTCGACTCCTCGCCGCCGCCGCCGTGGCCGGCATCGGTGTGGTGGCCGCCGTCGCCGCCGCTGTCGCCGCCGCCGCCGGTGACGGCGAGCGGGTCGCCGCCTTCCGCGCCGTGGCCGACTTCCGCGGCGACGGTCCCGTCGTCGTCGCCGAAGCCATCGACTACGACTTCGGGGTCCAGGCCCGCCACGGGATCTACCGCGACATCCCCGACGTGGCGCCGGGCGTCGAGATCACGGTCTCGTCGCCCACTGCCCCCGACCCCTTCGAGATCGGTAGCGGCACCCTGGGCGAGACGACCCTGAAGATCGGTTCGCCCCTCACCACCATCACCGGCCGCCACCGCTACCTCATCACCTACGGACTCGAGCGTGCTGCGGTCGAACGCGACGGTCGGGTGGCCTGGGACGCCGTCGGATTCGGGTGGACGGTGCCCATCGACGAGGTCGAGATCCACATCGTGAGCGACCGGGGGCTGGGCTCGCCGACCTGCCGCTTCGGTAACGCCTGGGACGAGCGCGAGTGCACCGTCACCGAGGTCGAGCCCGGCCATCTGCTCGCCCGGGTGGACCACCTCGCCGCCGGTGAGGGTGTCACCGTGTCGGCCTTCGTACGCGGCGTGCTCGACACCGCCCCGGCCGTACCCAGCCTCCCGTCGGGCCCGGCGTCCGATCCCGGAGCCGGGATCCTGCGGCCGGCCCTGCTGGCCCTGTTCGGGGTTCTCGTCGGGGCGGTCCCGGCGACCGTCGTCGTGCGCCGCCTGGGGCGCGAGCAGGTGTGGGCGGGCGGGGCGGTGGCCGCCGCCCACGGGCCGGCCGACGACACCGGCGCCCGGGCCCCGGTCGAATACGTGGACGAGGCCGGGCTGGCGCGCCTGGCCACCGTCGAGTTCGAACCACCACGCGACATGAGCGCCGTCGAGGGGGGCCTCGTCCTACGCGAGACGGTGGGCACCGACCTGTTCACCGCCTGGCTGCTCGAGGCGGCCGTCCGGGGCGAGATCGAGCTCGACCGGGACGGTTCGACCACCGTCATCCGCCGGGGATCGGCCACCCCGCCACCCGGCGTGGCGCCCATCTTGTCCACCCTGTTCGGGTCCCACGACTCGATCCGCCTCGACGGACCGAAGAAGAACGTCCGCAAGGGCTGGACCCGCCTCCAGCGCGAGCTGCACGCCTGGCAGCGCCACAGCGAGCTGTGGGATCCCCGCAGTCACCGGCGCCGCAGCACGGGACTGGCCGCCGGCATCCTGATCGGCCTCGTCGGTGCCGCCGTCACGCTCGGCGGTGCCGCCGGCGCCAACCGCTGGGGCGGGTCCTGGCTGGCCGTGCTGGCCGTCGGCGCTCTCGTGCTCGGAGCGGGGATCGCCACCGCCGTGAACGCCTTCGAACTGCTGATCCGCTCCCCCGCCGGATCGGCGCGCTGGCTGCGGGTCGAGTCCTTCCGGCGCTTCCTGCACGACAGCGAAGCCGACCACGTGGCCTGGGCCGCCGAGAGGGGTCTGCTGCGCGAGTACACCGCCTGGGCGATCGCCGTCGGTGAGGCCGACGCCTGGACCGCCGCCGTCGCCCGGGCGGCGGCCGACCAGCCGGATCTGGCCCGGTTCTTCGCCCACGACCTCGCCTTCGTCTCGCTGGGGTCGAGCCTCACCTCGTCGGTGGGAAGCGCCGTCGCCACTCCGTCCTCGGGGGGCGGCGGGGGCGGCTTCGGCGGCAGCGTCGGCGGGGGCGGGGGCGGCGGGGGCGGCGGGTCGTGGTGACCCCGGCGGGGTGCCTGGCCC
>RFFY01000803.1 GCA_003697065.1 Actinomyces sp.
CCAGGTCCGAGGCGGGTACGCACACGATGCGCTGTCCCTCGTAGCCGCTGGCCCAGAAGGTCCCCCGTCGGTCACCCCACACCCACCAGTGGGCACCGTAGAGCCGCCCGTCGGTGTCGTCGCGGGCGCGGGGTGTCCGGGCGGCGTCGACCCAGTGGCGGGGGACGATCTGCTTTCCGTCCCACGTCCCACCCCTCAGGTACAGCAGCCCGAAGCGGGCGAAGTCGCGGGCGGTGGCGTAGAGGTAGGAGGAGCCCACGAACACCCCGGCGGCGTCGAAGCGGGGTTCGGCCGAGCCCATGCCGAGGGGGGCGAACAGGACCTCGCGCATCCACGCCCCGAACTGCTCGCCCCGCAGCCCGACGGTGTCGGCGACGATGCGGCTGACGATGTTGGTGGTACCGCTCGAGTAGTTGAAGACGGTGTCGGGCGGATGGGCGGCCGGTCGGGACGCCGCGTAGCCGGCGACGTCGTCGGCGCCGGCCCCGAAGAGCATGTCGATGCAGTGGCTGAAGGGGACGTCGTCGGCCCCCTCGGTGGCCAGCTCGTAGGACTCGCAGAAGTCGAGACCGTCGACCATGCGCAGGAGATGGTCGAGGGTGATGGCGTGGCGCGGGTCGCCGGGGTCCGCCCACTCGCCGACGGGGGCCGGTGCGTCCGGATCGAGGCGCCCCTCGCCCACCAGCACGCCGACGAGGGCGTGGGTGACGCTCTTGGCCATCGACCACGACAGGAGGCGGGAGTCGGCGTCGACGGGTTCGCCCTCGCGGTCGGTGCCGTAGCGCTCGGCGACGAGCCGGCCCCGGTGGACGACGACGACGGCCGAGGTGACGGCGAGGTCGGGATCGGCGTCGGGTCCGACCGCCCGGTCGAGGAGGCGCCCGAGGCGCTCGGTGTCGACGTCGGGGTCGGGATCACCGGTCGGCCAGGTCCCCGTGGGCCACGCCACCCCTGCCGGCTGACGCGGCAGGTCGACCAGGGGCCCGGCGGGCGGGTCGAGGATCGTCACGGAGGGGACCCTAGCGGGGACCGGATGGGCGGACCGGACGGTGGCGCCGCCGTCGAGAGGCGGTGCGTCGGCGACGCCACCGGGTCCGGGTGGGTCGAGCCCGACGGAGGGGGAACCGTTTGGGGGAGACCGGCTCGACCCGGTGCGATGATCGTGGCACCCACCACCGAAAGGCGGTGTCAAGACGGAGAAGCGCTGACGGCGCCGCCCGACCGCCCGTCGGGCACCGGGCCTCAGCGACGGTGCCAGACCGGACCGGTCGGGGTGTCCTCGATCACGATCCCCCGCTGGGCCAGCTCGTCGCGGATGCGGTCGGCGGTGGCGAAGTCGCGCTCCTGGCGGGCGGCCTGGCGGGCGGCCACCAGACGCTCGATCTCGTCGTCGTCGTCGCCGGTGGCTCGGTGGGTGTCGGCGCCCGGGGTCAACCCGAGAGCGCCGGCGAGCTCCCCGACGGTGCGCACGAGGCGCGGCGCCTCGTCGGCGTCGGTGTCGAGGGCGGCGTTGGCGCGGCGGACGGTCTCGAAGACGGTGGCGAGAGCCTCGGGGGTGCCGAGGTCGTCGTCCATGGCCCGCCGGAAGGCTTCGACGGCGGCCGGATCGAGCTCCCCGTGACGACCGGTGGGGGCGGCGAGGGGATGACCGGCGGCGGCGGCCCGCCGGGCCAGGGCGTCGAGGCGGGCCAGAGCGGCGGTCGCCTGCTGCATGGCGGCGGCGTCGACCTCCATGGTCTTGCGGTAGTGGGTCTGCAAGACGAGCAGGCGCAGGGCCCGGGGGTCGTGCTCGGCGAGCAGGTCGCCCACGGTGGAGAAGTTCCCGAGGGACTTCGACATCTTCTCGCCGGCGACGTTGACCATGGCGTGGTGGACCCACAGGCGGGCGAAACGGCGGCCGGCGGCGACGGCCTCGGCCCGTTCGTTCTCGTGGTGGGGGAAGACGAGGTCGTCGCCGCCACCGTGGATGTCGAAGTCCTCGCCGAGCAGGCCCAGCGACATGGCGACGCACTCGATGTGCCAGCCCGGCCGGCCCGGCCCCCACGGTGAGTCCCAGGTGGGCTCGTCGGGTTTGGCGGCCTTCCACAGGGCGAAGTCGAGGGGGTCGCGCTTGGCCTCGTCGACGTCGACGCGGGCGCCGGCGCTCTCGCGCAGGGCGTCGGGACTGCGGTGCACGAGGGCGCCGTAGTCGGCCACCGCCGACACCGACAGGTAGACCCCCGAGGGTGTCGCGTAGGCCGCCCCCCGTGCCACGAGCTCGGCGATGAAGGCGATCATCTCGTCGACGTAGGCGGTGGCATGGGGTCGCTCGTGGGGCGGGAGGACGTCGAGAGCGTCCATCGCCTCCACGTAGGCGTCCTCGAACTCGGCCGCCACCTCGGCCTCGGTGCGCCCCTCGGCCCGGGCCCGGGCGATGATCTTGTCGTCGATGTCGGTGATGTTGGCGACATGGTGCACCTCCAGGCCACGCCAGGTCAGGTAGCGGCGCAGCACGTCGTAGGTGAGGGCGCTGCGGGCGTGGCCGAGGTGGGGCACGTCGTAGACCGTCGGCCCGCAGGCGTAGAGGGTGACCCGACCCGGTTCGCGGGTCTCGAGGGGCCGGATGCGCCCGGTGAGGGTGTCGCGGAGGCGGATGCTGGCGGTGTCGGTCATGGGGATCGGCGGGGTCCGGAGGCGGGCGGAGAGGGTGAGGCGGCGGGCCGGTCTCAGGCGGCCAGGGGCCGGCGGAGGTCGAGCCCGCACAGGGCGGCCAGCTCGACGAGGGTGGCCGGAGCGGCGGGATCGCCGCCGGCGCCGCTGGTGATGCCCCGGGCCAGCTCGAGGAGGGTGGCCCGGGCGGCCGGGGCATCGAGGTCGTCGTCGAGGGCCTCGCGCAGGCGTCGGGCGTGGGGGCGCGGGTCGGGTCCGCCCGGACAGCGGGCCGCCGACACCAGCAGGTCGAGGTCGCGGGACGAGGCGTCGAGCTCGTCGTCGTGCCACTCCCAGTCGTCGCGGTAGTGGTGGGCTATGAGGGCGAGCCGGATGGCCCGGGGGTCGGCCCGCTTGGCGAGGTCGCTCACGAACACCAGGTTGCCGAGGGACTTGGACATCTTGGTGCCCTGGTAGGCGACCATCCCCGTGTGCATCCAGTGGCGGACGAAGGGTGTTCCCGTCACGGCCTCGCTCTGGGCCTTCTCGCACTCGTGGTGGGGGAAGACGAGATCGGAGCCGCCCCCGTGCAGGTCGAGGGTGGGGCCGAGGAGGCCCATGGCCATGGCGCTGCACTCGATGTGCCAGCCCGGTCGACCCGGACCGAACGGGGAGGTCCACACGGGTTCGTCGGGGGCCGAGGGCTGCCACAACACGAAGTCGAGGGGATGGCGCTGGCGGCGATCGTCGGGGGTGCCACCGCGTTCGCGGGCCAGGGCGATCATGGTGTCGGTGTCGAGGTGGGAGACCTCGCCGAAGGCGGGCCACGTCTCCACGGCGAACCAGGTGGTGCCCTCGACGGTGTAGGTGTGGCCGCGGGCCTCGAGGACGACGATCAGCTCGATCATGGCGTCGACCCACTCGGTGGCCCGGGGTTCGGCCTCGGGGGGGCGGGTGTCGAGGGCCGCCATGTCGCCGTGGAAGCGGGCCACCTCGGCGGCGGCCAGTTCGAGGAAGTCGACGCCGAGCTCCCGGGCCTTGGGGAGGATCGAGTCGTCGACGTCGGTGATGTTGCGCACCATGCGGACCCGGTGACCGAGGTCCTCGAGGCGGCGGATCAGCAGGTCGTAGGTGAGGTAGGTGGCGGCGTGGCCCAGGTGGGTGGAGTCGTAGGGCGTGATCCCGCACACGTAGAGGCGCACCTCGGGCCCCGGTTCGAAGGGCACGACGGCCCGACGGGCGGTGTCGTAGAGGCGCACCCCCTCACGCTAGCGCCGGCCGGCGCGCCGTCCCGATTCCGTGGGTCGCCG
>RFFY01000804.1 GCA_003697065.1 Actinomyces sp.
CCGGTGAGCACGTCGATGACGCCACCGATGACGTCGTCGACCTGCTCGAAGACAGTGGTGGCGACAGCGGTGATGTTGTCGCCCCAGGTCTCCCAGGCCAGGCTCAGCGCGTCGAGGACGGTGCCGACCACCTGACGGACGGTCCTGATCGCATCCGTCACCGTGTCGCGGATGTCGGGCCAGGCGTCGGTGAAGGCCCGCATCGCCCGGGTCACCGGCGAGTTCGGCCCGAAGCGGGCCTCGATGAAGTCGCTGAGGCCGGTCAACCCACCCGACTTGAACGCCTCGACCGCATCGCCGATGGTGTCGAACGCCGGGCCGAGAGCGGTGACGAAGGCGTCGATGCCGTCGACGATCTTGGACAGCAACGGCTCGACCGCCACCAGCGCCCGGTTCTTCAGAATCTTGAGCTTGTCGGTCCAGGTGCGGGTCTGCTCGACGGTGTCACCGACCAGGCCGGCGTTGTCGCCCAGCAGGTCGTTCAGGTCACCGAGGGGGACACCGGCCTCGACGAGCTCGGCGATGGCAGCGCCACCCGTCGTGCCGAAGTTCTCGTTCGCCAACGCGAGCAGCTCAACCGAGTCGGTGACGCCCGAGGCCTGCTCGGCGAAGTCGGCGAACGCCTCGGCCGGGTCCTTGCCGGCCTCGATCGCGGCCTTGGCGAACTGCAGCAGCGGCGACTTGAGGCGGGTCACATCGACACCGGCCTTGTTCGCGGCGCCGAGGAACGCCGTCGCGCCCTCGGCGCTGAACCCGACCGACTGCAGGGCCGGGCCCATCTTCTCGAGGTCGCTCAGCAGCCCCGGGAGGTCGACGCCGAAGTCCTGGGTCGCCTTCAACAGGTCGCCCATGAAGCCATCCGCATCGGTGGCGGCCACGCCGAACTGGTTCATGACGCGGGCGGCGTTGTCCGCGGTGTCGCCCAGGTCGGCGCCGAGGACCTCGGCGAGCTCGGAGGCCGAGCGCACCACCGTCTCGAGGTCGTCACCGGTCAGGCCGAGCTGGGTGGCGACGGCACCGGTGGCGGCGGCCACCTCGTCCATGCCGCCCGGCACGGTCGCGGCGACGTCCTTGAACTGGTCGAAGAGGTCGTCGAGGGCGGCGCCCGATGCGCCGGTGGCGACCGCGATGTCCTTGCGGGCCTGGTCGAAGTCGCCGCCGACCTTCAAGGCGACCGCCCCGATGCCGGCCACCGCACCGGCCGCGCCGAGCGCCGCCGTCTTCGCCACACCGCCGAACTTCGACAGGCGGGTCTCGGCCTGGCCCAGGGCACGCTGCAGGTCCGATGCGTCACCGAGGATCTTGACCGTGATCGGCTTCGCCACGTCAGCCTCCTCGGGCGCGTTCAGCGAGACGCCGCTGGGACGCCTCGGCCTCGATCACGTCACACAGCGCCCGCCACTGCCACAGCTCGAGGCGCTCGACATCGGCAAGCGAAAGGCCGAAGCGCCCAGCGACGGCGACCCGGTTCAGGAACCGGTCGACGCGCCGCTGGGCGCCTGAGGGTCCGCCTCGGCCTGGTCGCCGATGGCGGCCACGACATCGGCGAGGGTCCACCGTCCGGCATCGTCCCAGGTGAAGTCCGGGTCGGCGCTGCGGCCGACGACGAACGCCGATGCCCGCAGCATCTTGGCCCGGGGTGCGCCGTCGCCGAAGAGGTCGTCGATGCTCACACCGGCGGCGTCCTCGAGCTCCTCGAGGTCGGCGAGGGTGAGCCGCTCCAGCGCAGACGACAGGTCGGGAGGGGTGGTCATGTCCTGCTCCTGATGGTGGTCGAGAGGCGCGCAGCCAGTTCGTCGAGCGCCTCGGCGTAAGCGGCGCGGGCCTCGTCGATGCGCCGTTCGATGGCCCGCGAGATGAAGGGGTTGGGCGCGATGTTGCGCCGCTGCCAGCCCCAATGAATGACCGACGCGTACGGGACCCGGGCGGGGGAGCCGGCCTTCACCGACGCGCCCTTCTGGGTCGCCTGCGCCCTGATCGAGCTGCGCAGACGGCCGGTACGCACCGGAGCCTGGCGTCGGGCCTCCTCGGCGATGACCTCCGCCGCGGCCTTGTTCGCTTGGCGCAGAGCGCGACCCAGGTCCTTGTCGCCCACCCGGCGGATGTCGCGCTGCA
>RFFY01000146.1 GCA_003697065.1 Actinomyces sp.
CGCCGTCGGCGCCTTCGCCTTCGTCAGCGGGGTGTGGCCACCGGTCACTCGGCGGGACGCTGGACGTACACGGCCCTGACCTCGGGCCGGTCCTGGATCGCGTCGGCGAGGTACTCGAGGCGGCCGAAACGGTCGCGTCGGGTCGAGACGGCGAGATGGAGGCGCCGGGTCCCCGGTGATCCCGAGCGGGTGTCGTCGTCGATGGCGAGATCCTCGATGCGGCCGCCGAGTTCCTCGACCGCCTCCAGGATCGGACGCAGGGTGCCG
Organism: Actinomyces sp.; assembly: GCA_003697065.1. Classification (GTDB taxonomy): domain Bacteria; phylum Actinomycetota; class Acidimicrobiia; order Acidimicrobiales; family Aldehydirespiratoraceae; genus J010. The sequence continues at coordinate 268 of RFFY01000146.1, forward strand.
TGCCCGATCTCGTACTCGACGTCGAGGGTGGCCGTACCGATCCCGACGCGGGCGACCACGATCCGCGCGGCCCGCAGGAGCACGAGCACGGCCAGGACCAGAGCGAGGGCCCCGAAGGTCAGGCCCGTCGCGCCGGTGGCCATCCCCACGCCGAGCGCTCCGCTCATCCAGATGGTGGCGGCCGTCGTGAGACCACGGACACCCAGACCGTCGCGCAAGATGGCGCCGGCGCCGATGAAACCGATGCCGCTCACCACCTGGGCCGGGAGACGGGTGGGGTCGACCGCTCCGCTCGGAACGCCCCAGTCCAGCTGACCGGCCACGGTGAACAGGGCGGCGCCGGTGGCGACCAGGGCATGGGTGCGCACCCCGGCGGGATGGTCGCGTAGCTCGCGTTCGAGACCGATGGCGGCTCCCGCCAGGGCGGCCAGGGCGATACGCCCGAGGAGTTCGATCGTCGTGTGCTCCACGTCCACCTCGCGGGCCGGGCCGTGCCCGGGATCGGGGTCGGTGCCGGTACCGGGCGTGCCCGGGATCGGGTTCGGTGCCGGCACCGGGGGTCGGGTCCAGCTTCGCGCACGCCGGGGCACCAGGGGCTAGGTTCGGGCGCCGTGGACGAGGCTCCGGTGACGAGGCGGGGGCGATGAGGCGCAGCCCATGAGGCCCGACGAGCTCGTGGCCGAGGTGGCCGCCGGCGGGATCGACACCGTCGTCGTGGCGTTCACCGATCTCTACGGCCGCCTCCTCGGCAAGCGCTTCGACGCCCGCTTCTTCGTCGACGAGGTACTCGACGCCGGCACCCACGCCTGCGACTACCTCCTCACCGTCGACATGGAGATGGAGCCCGTCCCCGGCTACCGCTTCGCCAACTGGGAGTCGGGCTACGGCGACGTCCACCTGGTCGTCGACCCCGACACCCTGCGCCGGGCCGGCTGGGCCGAGCGCACGGCGGTGGTGCTGTGCGACGTCGTCGACGCCGGCCACGAGCCCGTGCCGGTCGCCCCCCGCACCATGCTCGCCCGCCAGGTGGACCGGGCGGCGGCCGGGGGATGGCGGGCGATGGCGGCCTCGGAGCTCGAGTTCTTCTGCTACGTCGACTCCTACCGGCAGGCCCACGAGAAGGGTTACGCCGATCTCGTCCCGGCGGGCTGGTACATCGAGGACTACCACCTCCTGCAGGGACGTCGGGTCGAGGACTACGTCGGGGCGGCCCGGCGGGCCCTGTCCGCCAGCGGGATCCCGGTCGAGAGCTCCAAGGGTGAGTGGGGGCGGGGCCAGCACGAGCTCAACATCCGCTACGCCGACGTGGCGACCATGGCCGATCGCCACACCGTGATGAAGCACGGGATGAAGGAGCTCGCCGACGCCCTCGGGGTGAGCGTGACCTTCATGGCCAAGCCCCACACCGACGAGGCGGGCTCGAGCTGCCACATCCACCTGAGCCTGTGGGACGCCGAGGCCGGAACGAACGTCTTCGACGGGCCCGGTGGGCGCTCGGAGCTGTTCGGCTGGTTCCTCGGGGGCTGGATGGCCCACGTCGCCGACTTCATGGTCTTCTACGCCCCGACCGTCAACAGCTACAAGCGCTACCGGGACGCCTCGTGGGCGCCGACCCGGATCGCCTGGTCGACCGACAACCGCACCGCGGGTTTCCGCGTCGTCGGGTCGGGTCCGAGCCTGCGGATCGAGTGCCGCCTGCCCGGGGCCGACTGCAATCCCTATCTCGCCTACACCGCCGCTTTGGCCAGCGGCCTCGCCGGTATCGAGAAGCACATCGACCCGCCGGCGGAGTTCGTCGGTGACGTCTACGCCGCCGCCGAGGTGCCCCGCGTGCCCGCCACCCTGGACGAGGCCCTGGCCCGCTTCGCCGCCAGCGAGGTGGCCCGTGACGCTCTCGGCGCCGAGGTGGTCGAGCACTACGCCCACTTCTTCGCCGTCGAGGCGGAGGCGTTCCACACGGCCGTCACCGACTGGGAGCGGCGGCGCTACTTCGAGCGGATCTGAGGACGCGATGCGGGACGGCGACGAGATGGTCGGCAGCGGGACGCCCCGGGAGGGCATGCTGCGGGAGGGCATGCGGGTCGGGAAGCTCCGGGACAAGGTGGCGGTGATCACGGGGACGGCCAGCGGGGTGGGGCGCGCCGCCGCCCTGCGCTTCGCCGCCGAGGGGGCGGCGGTCGTGGCCGCCGACCGGGCCGACGAGGGCAACGCCGAGACGGTCGCCGCCGTGGCCGACGCCGGGGGTCGGGCTCTGGCCGTCCATGTCGATGTGACCGACGACGCCGAGGTCGCCGCCCTCTTCGCCGCCGCCGAGGAGGCCTTCGGTCGTGTCGACATCGTCTTCAACAACGCCGGGGTGATGCTGCCCGGCGACGACGACGCCGTGTCCACCCCCGACGAGATCATCGACCGCACCCTGGCGATCAACGTGAAGGGAGTGATCCTCGGCTGCCGCCACGGGATCCCCGCCCTGCGGCGCGCCGGGGGCGGCGCCATCGTCAACACGGCGTCGTTCGTGGCGTCGCTGGGGGCGGCCACGCCCCAGATCGCCTACACGGCGTC
>RFFY01000147.1 GCA_003697065.1 Actinomyces sp.
GGGCGGGATCGCCGGGGGCGGGGACCAGGGGTCGGGTCCAGGCCGCCACGTCGCTGACGGCCTCGGTGACCGAGCGCCACTCGTCGGGGTTCCAGCCCTCGGCGCGGGCGAGCTCGACCCCGTCGAGGCGGATGAACACGATGGCGGGCAGGGTGGTGAGCCCGAGGCCGGTGACGATGCTGCGGTCGGGATCGGCGAAGGTGAGGATCTCGGTGGCGTAGGGGCCGAGGAAGCGGCGGGCGTCGTCGGCGTCGCAGGTGAGCACCCAGGCCGTGCGCACGTCGGCTTCGCCGTAGAAGTCGAGGAGACGGTGGGCGGTGTGGAGCAACCAGGCGCTCTCGTGGGTGTAGGGGTCGAGGGCGACGAGGACGAGGGGGAAGGTCGTCAGCCAGTCGTCGAGGCTGCGCCGGTCGCCGTCGATGGCCGTGAGCTCGAGATCGAGGGGTGCGGTCACCACGGGCGGCAACGCTAGCGCGCCCGGCACCGTGGCGGTCGCATCGGGCCCGCCGGTCCGAGCCTCCCGGGGGCCGCCGGCGTCGGCTCGGCGGGGAGCGGGCCCGGTTAGCATCGACGCGTGCACCCCATCGAGCGGCTCCGCTACGTCGCCCGCGCCGGTGACGTACCGGTCGAGCCCCTGGTCCGCGAGTCCGCCGGCGCCCTGGCCACCTTCGCCGACGATCCCACCGGCCTGCTCACTGCCTGTCGCCGCCTTCTCGAACGGCGTCCGGCCTCCGCCCCCCTCGTGTGGTTGTGCGCCCGCATGCTCAGCGGCGTCGATCCTCGCCTCGAGGCCCGCGACGTCGTGGCCGCCATCGCCGCCGATCCCACCGACGACGAGCTGGCCCACGCCCTGCCGGCGGAGGCGACCGTGTGCCTGATCGGGGGCGGCGAGATCTCGGGCCGGGCCCTGCTCGCCCGTCCCGACCTGTCCGTGCTGCTCGTCGATCCGGTCGACGACGCCCACCATCTGCTGCGGGCCCTCGACGAGGCCGGGCACCGGGTCGAGTCCGTGCCCACCAGCGCCCTCGACGCCGCCGTCGAGGCGTCCGGGGTCGTCCTGTTCGACGCCTCCGCCGCCGCGTCGGGTCGGGTGCTCGGACCGGCGGCGTCCCTGGCGGCGGCGGCGGTGGCCGCCCGGACCCGCGCCGAGACCTGGGCCGCCGTCGGGGTGGGGCGCCTCCTGCCCGAGCCCATGTGGCCCGCTCTGGGGGTGGCGGGCGATGCCGACGACCCGAGCGCCGCCCTCGGGGACGGTGACGATGCCAGCGGGACCGCCGTGCGCCGGACCCGTCCCCGCGACCTGTTCACCCGGGACGTGGTCGAGGTCCCCGCCGAGTTGGTCGACGTCTGCGTCACCCCGGTCGGTCGGCGGCGCCCCGACGAGCTCGCCCGGGCCACCGACTGTCCCGTCGTCCCCGCCCTCGTCACGGGCGGCGACGCCCGCGGGGGCCGACGGTGAGCACCTTCGTCCACCACGACCCCGGCCACCGCCCCTCGCCCGTGCCGCCTTCGCGTCGGCGCCACCTCGACGAGCTCGGCCCCGGCGACGTCGCCGTCTGCGGCGTCCCCCTCGACGTCAACTCGTCGCACCGGCGAGGGGCGGCGGGCGCCCCCGGCGCCGTCCGTCGGGCCCTGTGGAGCGACCGCACCAACCGGTGCACCGAGTGGGGCCTCGACCTCGAGGCCGACGAGCGCTTCGTCGACCTCGGCGACCTGGCACCCCCCGAGGGCGGCTGGCATCCCGATTCCGTCGCCTCCGCCTTCGCCGCCCTCGTCGCCACCGGTGCCCGCCCCCTCGTCGTGGGTGGCGACCACTCCATCACCTGGCCCGTGCTGGCCGGGCGCGCCCGGGCACGACCCGACGAGCGCCCCGTCCTCGTCGGCGTCGACGCCCATCCCGACCTCTACGAATCCCTCGACGGGAACCCCTGGTCCCACGCTTCGCCCATGGCCCGCATCGCCGAGAACGGGCTGGCCTCGGCGATCGTGACGGTCGGCGTACGCACCACCACCGACCACCAGCGGCGCCAGGCCCGTCGTCACGGGGTACGCCTCGTCCCCGCCGCCGCCTTCGACGCCCGCCGGGTGCCGATCCCACCGGGACCGGTGTGGCTCACCGTCGACCTCGACGGGCTCGACCCCGCCCACGCCCCCGGGGTCGCCCACCCCGAACCCGGGGGTCTCACGGTGCGCCAGGTCCTCGACCTCGTCGACAGGATCGGCGACCGTCTCGTCGGCGCCGACATCGTGGAGTGCAACCCCGGCCTCGACGTGCGGGGTCTCACCGCCGCCGTCGCCGCCGAGCTGCTCGTCGACGTGGCGGGCCGCCTCCTCGTCGGGGCCGCCGGCACCGAGCCGCCGGGCCGCGCCGGAGACACCGACGCCCCCCACCCGGCCGGGGAGCCGACGGCGTGAGCGCCCCCTCCCGCCGGAGGCCGTCGCGCCTGGTGAGCGTGGCGGTGGGCGTGGCCGCCGCCGCCGTCGGTGCCGGCGCCGCTCTGGCCTTCACCGGGGGAGGCGACGCCGGTTCGGCATCGGCCCCCGTGGCCGCCACCGCCGGCGCCACGAGCTCGACGACGACCACCGCCACGACGACCAGCACCACGACGACCACCACCACGACCACGACCGTCCCACCCCGCCACGCCACCCTGGCCTTCACCGGTGATCTGCTGCCCCACTCGCCGGTGACACGAACCGCCGCCGCCAACGCGGCCGCCGCCGGTCGCGACGGCTACGACTTCGGGCCCATGTTCGAGCGCGTCCGCCCCATCCTGGCGGGGGCCGACCTCGCCATCTGCCATCTCGAGACCCCGGTGTCGGCCGACGACTCCGACATCCGCGGCTACCCCGTGTTCTCCGGCCCGTGGGAGCTGGTGGCGGCCGCCGCCGAGGCCGGCTACGACGGGTGTTCCACCGCCTCCAACCACAGCTACGACCGAGGGCGCCGGGGGGTCGTCGAGACCATCGAGGTGCTCGACCGCTTCGGGCTCGGTCACGCCGGCACCGCCGTCGACGAGGCCTCCGACACCGCCCCCGTCCTCTACGAGGCCGGGGGCATCACCATCGGTCACGTCGCCGCCGCCTACGGCCTCAACGGCTTCGAGCTGCCCGCCGACGCCCCCTGGCTCGTCGACCTCATCGAGCCCGA
>RFFY01000148.1 GCA_003697065.1 Actinomyces sp.
AGCTCGGGGCCCACAGCCGGGAGATCCTCGCCGAGTTGGGCCGCGACGACGACGCCGTCGCCGACCTGATCGCCCGGGGCGTCGTGGTGGAGGCGTCCACCGCGTCCGCGTGAGCACCCGCCCCGTGTCAGGATCGGCGGCGTGAACTGGTGGACCGAGATCCGCGGCCTCGTTGCCGTCGGGGTCGTCGTGGTGGCGATGGTGGTCGCCTGGCAGCGTCTCGACGCGTCCGACGTCTCGCTCGCGACCTCCGCCACCACCTCGTCGACGACGACGACCGCGTCCACGACCACCACCTCGACCACCACACCCGAGCAGGCGGTCGAGGCGGCGTGCACCCGCGCCCGCCGTCTCGTCGACGAGGTCGACGCCCTCGGCGATGATCCCCCGCCGGGGGCGGTGGCGGCGCTGGCGTCGTCGTTCTGGGAGGACGTCCTGCCTCTCGTGCCGGCGGAGCTGCAGACCGAGGTGGTCGCCGTCGTCGACTACTACCACGACTACCTGGAGCTGGCGACGCCCTACGAGTTCGACCCCGTGCGCATCATCGGTGAGGGCGACAAGGAGCGCTACGAACAGCTCGTCACCCGTCCCGCCCCCGGTCTCGCCACCAGCCGCGGCTTCTTCGCCTTCGTGTGCGGCACGGAGCTGCCCGAGCAACCGACCCTGTCGAGCCGCGAGTTCGGCCGCATCGAGGACCGCCTCTTCGGCGACGAGGACACCTGAGTCGCATCCGGATCGGGGTCGGGGCCGACGTCGGGTTCCGGCAGCGCTCCCGCCCGGGATCGGGCGCCGGACTCAGCCTTCGATCACCTCGTTGGCGAGCACGCCGATCCCGTCCACCTCGACTTCGACCCGGTCCCCGGGCCACAGGTGCACGGGCGGGTCGCGCCGGTCGCCGACGCCGCCGGGCGTGCCGGTGGCGATGACGTCGCCGGGCTCGAGAGTCGTGAAGACCGAGCAGTGGGCGATGAGACGGGAGACGTCGTCGATGAGCAGGTCGGTGGTGGCGTCCTGGAGGGTCCGGCCGTTGACCCGGGTCCGCACCCGCGAGCGGCTCGGGTCGCCGAAGGTCGCGGCGTCGACCAACCAGGGACCCATCGCACCGGACCGGTCGAAGTTCTTGCCGGCGGTGAACTGGCTGGTGGCGAACTGGAAGTCCCGGGCCGAGCCGTCCATGAAGCAGGTCCACCCGGCGATGTGGGCGGGGGCGTCGGCGGGATCGATGCGCCGCCCCGCTCGCCCGATCACCACGGCCAGCTCGCCCTCGTAGTCGTAGCGCCGGGTCTCCCGGGGCTTCACCAGGGGCTGGCCGTGACCGACGAGGGAGCTCGGGAAGCGCACGAAGACGGTGGGGTGTTCGGTGTCGCCCCGACCCGTCTCGTCCCGGTGAGCCCGGTAGTTGACGCCGATGCACAGGATCCGGCGGGGGTCGGGCACCGGGGGCTCGAAGACGATCCGGTCGGGGTCGAGGCGCGGACCATCCGCGGCGGCCGCTTCGACGAGGGCGTCGATCCCTCCGGCGTCGAGGCCGTCGCGCAGACGGGGGTGGGCACCTCCGGACAGGTCGACCACACCCTCGTCGTCGAGGACGCCCCAACCCGGCCGGTCACCGACACGGAAGCTGACGAAGCGCATGCGCCGACCCTACCCGGGCCCCCGCCGTCGACCCGGTGCCCTCGGGCGCGCTCACACCCCCGAGAAGCCGGCGGCCGGCTCGCCGTCGAGATCGGACATCCAGGTGTCGAAGACGCCACCGGGGGCCGGACGCAGGAAGTGGAACCCCTGCATGAGGTCGACACCCAGCCCCTGGAGCAGCTCGATCTGGCCCCGCGACTCGACACCCTCGGCGACGACGTCGAGGCCGCGGGCCCGGCCCAGAGACACCGCTCCCGCCACGATCGCCTCGGCGATCCCGTCGCGTCCGAGCTGGGCGATGACCGTCCGGTCGATCTTGAGCCCCGTCACCACCTCGAGGCGGCCGATGCGGGTGAGGGCCGCCTCGCTGGTGCCGAAGTCGTCGACGATGACGCCGACCCCGAGACGGGCCAGGCGACCGAGGACCCCGTTGGCGTCGTCGGCGTGGCGGGCGAGGACCTCCTCGCGCACCTCCAGGCGGAGCTGGGACGGCGGGATCCCCGCCCACCTCAACAGCTCGTCGATCCGATCCGCCAGACCCTGGTCGACGAGCTGGCGCTCGGCGACGTTGACCGAGATCGTCAGCTCACG
>RFFY01000805.1 GCA_003697065.1 Actinomyces sp.
CCCGATCCCGACAGCGTCGAGCTCGACGAGATCGACCTCACCGATCTCGACCTCTTCGCCGACCACTTCCCCCACGACTGGTTCGCCCACCTGCGCGCCCACGCCCCCGTCTGGCGCCATCCACCCCGACCCGACAGCGACGACGAACCCTTCTGGGTCGTGTCGTCCTACGAGCACGTCATGGAGGTCCACCGGGCCGGGACTCTCTACTCCCACCAGACGGGACCGGGGCGCGACGGCGCCGGCGGCATCGCCCTGCGCGATCTCGCCCCCGACCGGGGGCCCGGCCTCCAGATGGTCATGACCGACCCGCCCCGCCACACGAGCTACCGCAAGCTCGTCAACCGCGGCTTCACCCCCCGTATGGTCCGGCGCCTCACCGACGTCATGCGGGCCCGCACCACCTTCCTCCTCGACCGCGTCACACCCAAAGGCGAGTGCGACTTCGTGATCGACGTCGCCGCCCAGCTCCCCCTCATGGCCATCGCCGACATCGTCGGGGTCCCCGACCGCGACCGTGACCTCCTCTTCGACTGGTCCAATCGCACCATCGGCGGCAACGACCCCGAATACGCCCGGGGCGACGGCGACGACGCCGCCACCGAGTTCGAGTCGGCGATGATCGAGATGGCGATGTACGCCCACGAGCTCACCGAACGCAAACGCCGCGAGCCCGCCGACGACCTGTGGACCCGTCTGACCGAGGCCCGGGTGACCATGGAGGACGGCACCGTCGTCGAGCTGTCCGAGCTCGAGCGCGACCTCTTCTTCACCCTCCTCGTCGTGGCCGGCAACGAGACCACCCGCAACGCCATCACCAAGGGTCTCATCGCCTTCCTCGACCATCCCGACCAGTGGCGTCTGCTGGCCGAGCGTCCCGAACTCATCACCAGCGCCACCGAGGAGATCCTCCGCTTCACGAGCCCGGTGAACTTCTTCCGGCGCACCGCCACCGCCGACACCGAGCTCGGGGGCCAACGCATCGCCGCCGGCGACAAGCTCACCTTGTGGTACCCGTCGGCGAACCGGGACGAGTCGGTGTTCGTCGACTCGTGGCGCTTCGACATCACCCGCGACCCCAACCCCCACGTGGCCTTCGGCGCCGGGGGCGCCCACTACTGCCTGGGCGCCAACCTCGCCCGCCTCGAGATCGAGGTCCTGTTCGCCGAACTCGTCCGCCGCATCCCCGACGTCGAGGCGGCCGGACCTGCCGAACGTCTGCGCATGAACCTCGTCGACGGGGTCAAGCACCTGCCCATCCGCTTCACCCCGTCACCCCCGGTCGGTCGCCCCGAGGCCGTGCCCGCCTGACCGG
>RFFY01000149.1 GCA_003697065.1 Actinomyces sp.
GTCGATCACGTCGAGCATGGCCGCCATCTTGAGCTCGGTCTCGGCGAACTCGGCGTCGGGATCGGAGGCGGCGACGATCCCCGCTCCCGCGAACACGTGGACACCCTCGTCGTCGAGCAGGGCCGAGCGCAGGGCGACGCGCAGTTCACCGTTGCCGTCGAGGTCGCACCAGCCGACGGGGGCGGCGTACCAGCCCCGGTCGAAGTCCTCGTGGCGGGTGATGAACTCGAGGGCGGCGGCGTCGGGGGTACCGCCGACGGCCGGGGTGGGGTGCAGCACCCCCGCCACCCGCAGGACGTCCATGTCGCTGACGCCGCCCCGGCGGCGCTCGACCCGGGCCGTGATGGGGGTGCGCAGGTGCTGGACCCGCGCCAGGCGGACGAGTTCGGGTTCGGCGGGGGTGGGGTCGACCAGACCGAGCTCGGCGAGACGGCGGGTCACGGCGTCGACGACGAAGGCGTGCTCGGCCCGGTTCTTCTCGCTGACCAGCAGGGCCCGCCCCTCGGCGGCGTCGAGATCGGGATCGGCGTGGCGGGGGGCGGTCCCGGCCAGAGCGACGGTGCGGAGGCGTCGACCGTCGAGTACGACGAGCTCCTCGGGGGTGGCGCCGCAGAAGACGGCGTCGTCGTGCCGGAAGGCGAACACGGCGCAGCCCGGGTTGCGACGGGCCAGTTCGGTGACGAGGCGGGCGGGATCGACCCGGACCGCCCGGGTGCGGCGGCGGGCCAGGACGACCTTGTCGAACACCCCGGCCCCGATGGCGGCCACCGCCGTGGCGACGGCCTCCGTGTAGGCGGCGCGGTCGGCATCGGGGTCGGCGTGGTGGGGGGCGGCGGTCGTCGCGGTGAGCGCGGCGTCGGCCGGGTCGGAAGCGGACCCGGCGGGGGTCTCCGTCTCGCCGGGTATCGAGGGGGTGTGGCGGGCGAGGTGGTCCTCGGCGGCGTCGAGCCAGGCGTCGGCGGTGCGTTCGGCGGCGGTGGCGTCGGCACCACGGGCGGCGGCCACGAGCCACACCCCGTCACCGCGTACCACCACGGTGAGAGCGGGAAGGACGAGACGGGCATCGGGGAAGCCCGCCCAGCGAGGCGGTCGGGGGTCGTCACCGACACCGAAGGCGAACCCGCCCACCAGCAGGGGGGCGGGGGCGTCGCTCGGACCGATCCGTCGCACCCGTGCCGCCAGCGCCACCCGGGCCGCCGAGGCGGCGGTGAAGCGGGCGGGGCCCGCCGGTTCGACACGGTCGGCGACGCCGAGGGCGGCCACGGCGGTGCCCTCGTCGGGGCGGAGCCACACGCTGCGGGTCCCGCCCCCGGGGACCGGGTGGGCGGCCTCGACGGCGGCGAGCAGGCGGGGCGCGTCGCCCACCAGGTCGGTCAGGGTCCCGACGGCGGCAGCGGGATCGACGGCGACGCGGCGCGCCACCGCCACCAGGGGCGCGTCGAGGGCGGGGGCGGGTTCGTCACCGAGGCGGCGCAGGGCCCGCTCCAGCAGGGTCCGTTCGAAGTGGCGGGCGACGAGACCGGTGGCGACCGGGACCAGGCGGGGGACCAGCTCGACGAGTGCGCTCCGGTCGCCGCTCTTGCCCACCCGACGACGGAAGAGCTCGAGGGCGTCGTCGACGACGTCCTCGACGTGGACGGCGTGACGCAGGGCGAGGGCGGTCAGCTCCTCGATGGCGACCCCGCCCGCCACCAGGGTGCGGGCGGCCACGAGCATGTCGACGGCGTCGGGGGCGAAGCACTCGCGCCCGTCGATGGCCACCGGGGTGAGCAGTCCGGCGCCGACGACGACGTCGACGATGACCTCGGGGACGCCGGCCCGGCGGGCGAGCTCGGCCCGGTCGAGAGAGGGGTCGACGGCGGCCTCGTCACCCAGGGCGGCGAGGAGACCGTCGTGGTGACCCTCGAGGAGCTCCCCGATCTGGGCGAGGGTGAAACCCCGACCGGCGAGGTGGCGGATGCGGCGCAGGCGGCTCAGGTGCTCGGCGTCGTAGAGGGCCACCCGACCCACACGCCGGGGCGGAGGGAGCAGGCCCCGACGCTGGTAGTAGCGGACGGTGTCGACGGCGACGTCGGCGGCGGCGGCCAGCTCCTCGACCCGCAGGCCGTCGGTGGGGGTGGGCACCCCCCGATCATAGGAGCGACCACTCCCGGAGTGACGGGTCCGGGCGCACGGGGCGGCGGCGGGGCCGTCCCCGGTCCCGGCCGGGCGCGGCGCTAGCGTCGTCGCCCGTGCGTGACGACGGCCTCCTCGCCGGCCCCCTCGACATCGACGCCCCCCGACGCCGGGGCCCCGACCATCCCGAGGTCGACGCCCGCCCCGGTCTGCGGGTCACCCACCCCGCCACCGGCATCGAGGGCGCCGTCGTCGAGTTCCGTCCGCCCCTGCTCGTGGTGCGCGACGACACCGGCCGCGATCACCACCTGCGTCACATCCCCGGCGGCGTCGTCGTCGGGGGACGGCGGGTCACCCTGCGCCTGCCCCGCCCCGGCACGGCTCCCCGCCCGACCCGGACGGCGTCGGGGTCGTTCGCCGTCCCCGACCTGCCGGCCCGCGTGGCCCGGGCCGGTCGCATCTGGGTCGAGGGCCGTCACGACGCCGAACTCCTCGAACGGGTGTGGGGCGACGACCTGCGGGCCGAGGGGGTCGTCGTCGAGCCCCTCGGCGGTGCCGACGAGCTCGAGTCGGCGGTGCGCGCCTTCGGTCCCGGACCCCGTCGCCGGCTCGGGATCCTGCTCGACCACCTGGTCGAGGGGTCCAAGGAGGCCCGCCTGGCGGCAGCGGTCGATCATCCCGACGTGCTCGTCGTGGGCCACCCCTACGTCGACGTGTGGCAGGCGATCCGGCCCGCGGCGGCCGGGATCGCCGCCTGGCCCGAGATCCCTCCCGGTGTCCCCTGGAAACAGGGCGTCCTCGCCGCCCTGGGCGTCGACGCCACGCCCCGTGAATTCTGGGCCCACCTGCTCGGTCGGGTCCGGTCCTGGCGCGATCTCGAGACACCGTTGATCGGCGCCGTCGAGCGCCTCATCGACTTCGTGGCCCCACCCGACCCCTGAGCCCCACCGTCCGCCCCGGCCGGACGCGCCCGGCGGAGGCGGCTCTCACACCCCGACCCGCCGACGGAAGCGGCGGGCACCCTCCACCGCGGCGCCCCGCTCCCGGACCCGGCGGGCCAGCGCCGCGTCGGAGGTGACGACGACCACCGGCCCGCTCAGCGACTCGACCACGGCGACGATGTCGTCGTCGGCGGCGTCGGGCCCCGACCGGCTCGCCCACCGCACCTCCACCCCGTCGCGGGGCCCGGCGTCGAGCCCGACCACCCTCGTGCCGTCGGCGACCACGAGCACCGGCCCGTCGAGGGTGCCGTCGGCCACCCGGCCCCTCAGGGCGTCGACCAGGCGGGTCAAGGCGGCATCGCGGTCACGCCACCAGCCGTCGGGGACCGCTCCCATGACGTTCATGGCGTCGACCACGACCCGGGGCTCCTCCCCACCGCCCACGACCCGGGGCTCCTCCCCGGCGGGCGGGCTCATCTGCCACCCGTCTCCGACACCCCCCGGGGCGGCGAGGTCAACACGGCGAAGGACCCGGTGGCCAGAGCGATCTCGGCACCCCGGTCGTCGACGGGGCCGCCCCCGTCGGCGCCGGGATCGACGAGGGTCACCCGCGACTCGAGATGCACGACCCGCCGGCCCCGGCGCAGCACCCGGGTGTGGGCCCGGAGCCGCCCGAGACCCGCCGGCCGCAGGTAGCGCAGGTGGATCTCGATCGAGGCGCACAGGCACCCCTCGTCGATGACCCGCATGGTGGCGGACCCCATGGCGGTGTCGACGAGGGCGAACACCACGCCCCCGTGGACGACGCCGTTGGGGTTGAGGTGGCGTTCGTCGACGTCCAGCACGGCCATGACCTCGTCGCCGGTGGCGACGAGGTCGAAGCCGAGCCAGCTGCGCAGGGGGAAGCGGCCGTACTCGGGGTCACGGGGATCGACCATGGCGCCAGTCTCCCTGCGTCGCGCCGCGTCCGCCACGTGGCCCCGCCGGGCGGGCCGTGTCACAGGGTCCGCCTACGAGCGAACATCATCGCTTGACGCGCCGGAGACGGCCCGTCCATGCTCAGCCTCGGCGGAGGCGGATACCGCTCCTGCGGCCCGGGATCTCCACCGCGCGACGACGAAGGGAGCGACACATGTACCGGCCCCCGGCATCCCACCTCATGTGCACGGTCGGCACCAGCCTCTTCCATCCCAACCTCAGCCGGCTCCCCGCACCCGGCGACCACGCGGCCTGGCTGCAAGAGCAGCCGCCTCCGGATCGACCCCATCTCAGCGCCGACCTGGTCGCCGAACTGGCGGCACTCCGTCAGGCCGGCGACTGGAGCCGACTGGGCCGGCTACTCGGCACCCTGCCAGCCGAGCTTCGTCTGCTCGGGGCCGAGATCAACTCGATTCACCTGCTCGAGGAGCGGGGCCTGGTCATCGACGGGGCCACGATCCACCTCCTGCACTCCGACACCGACCTGGGCCGTCAGACCGCTCAGATCCTGTCTGCCTACTATTCCGGCCGCTGTAGGACGGTCTGCGTCGACGGTCTCGACGATGCCGACGCTCGCCGGTTCCGCTCGGTCGGACTGCGGTCCCTGGCCCGGGAACTCGGCCGGATCATCCACGCCAACGGCGAGATCAGCTGCGCCGTCAACGCCACCGGGGGATACAAGGCCCAGATCGCCATCGCCGTCGTCGTCGGCCAGGTCACCGGCGTCCCCGTGTACTACAAGCACGAGCGCTTCGACGACATCATCGCCCTGCCTCCCCTACCGGTGTCCTTCGACCTGTCGACCTGGTTCCGTGCGAGCTCTGTGCTCTATGCCCTGTCCCGCGAGGACCTCCCCTCGTCCGTCTTCGACGAAGACGAGATCGCCGAGCCGGTCGAGCCCCTGATCGACCGCATCGATGTCGACGGGAGCGAGTGGCTGGGCCTTTCTCCGCTGGGACAGATCTTCCACGACACCTTCCGGCACCGCTTCGACGGCGACAGACTCCGCCTGCTCCCTCGGGCCGCCCGCCCCGACGAGAAGAAGAAGCCCCGACTGGAGAAGGCGGGCTGGCCCGGCGAGCACCCCGAGGTCGAGCGATTTCTCACCCGCCTCATCGAGGAGGTTCCCCAGGTCGTCGCCTGTTCGACCACCTATTTCAATCCCGACCTCTCGGCGGCGACCGGCTTCCACCTGAAAGGGGGCGAGGTGTGCGGGGTCTACTCACCCCGGGGCTACACAGTTCGCTTCGTCGTCCGCACCACGTCCGAGACCGACACACACCGCGAGGCGATGGTCGCCGAGCTCAACGACTGGTTGAATCGTACGGGCGCCTGACCCGCCCCGCCGGGCGGGCCGTGTCACAGGGTCCGCCTACGATCCCGAGCGTGATGACCCGACCCGGCTCCGGCGTGCAACTCGAGGCGGTCCGCCCGGGCCCGCCGGCGCTGGAACGCCTCGCCGAGCTCGTCGACGCGGCCCAGAGCACCGACCCCCTGGCGCCGGTGACGGTGGTCGTCCCCACCAACTACGCCGGCCTCGCCGTGCGCCGCACACTCGCCGCCCACCGGGCCCGGGCCGCCGTCTCCTTCGTCACCGTCAACCGCCTGGCCGAGGAGCTGGCCGGGCCCCGCCTGGCAGAGGGCGGCCGGCGTCCCGTCTCCACCCCTTTGATCGCCGCCGCCGTCCGCCGCGTCCTGGACACGGAGGCGGGGATGTTCGCCCCCGTGGCGGCCCACCCCAGCACCGAACGTGCCCTCGTACGGGCCCACCGCGAACTGGCGGGTCTCGACGAGACCGCCCTCGACACCCTGGCCGACGCCTCGCGACGGGCCCGGGAGGTCGTCCGGCTCCACCGGGCGGTCCACGCCCTACTGGAACCCCGGTTCACCGACGAACACGACCTGCTGGCCGCGGCGATCGAGCGGGCTGCCGATCCGGCCACCGACCTCACGACGACGGGCGAGATCGTCGTGTATCTCCCCCGCCGCCTCGCTCCCGCCGCCGGACGTCTCCTGGCCACCCTGGGCCGGCGCCTCGGTGTCACCGTCCTCGTCGGTGCCACCGGCGACCCCCACGCCGACACCCTGGTCGGTGCCGTGGCCGA
>RFFY01000806.1 GCA_003697065.1 Actinomyces sp.
CACCGACTCGGTGGGGATCACCGACGGGTCGCCGGCGTCGTCGTCGGGTCTCGCCGAGACGGTCACCGACACCGTCGGCGTCACCGACACCGCCTCGGGGTCCACGTCGGGCGCGTCGACACAGACCCTGACCGACAGCGTGGGGGTCACTGACACTCTCGTCGCTGCCGTCGACCATCTCGCCACGGTCACCGATGCGGTCGGCATCACCGACGCCACCGCCACGGTCACGTCCACGGGGCAGCAGACGGTCACCGATGCCATCGGCATCACCGATGCCATCGAGACCACCCTGGTCGCCTACAGGGTCGTCGTCGACGATCTGGGGATCTCCGATGCCATCTCTCCGACGACCACCGAGAGGACCTGGCTGTACGAGCCGCCGACCACGGATGGCGGAGGGCACCTGCTTCTGCACCCGGTGGAACGCGCCCGCCAGGCGATGACGATCTACCCCCGACATGGGATGTGTGTGCTGAAGGTGGGCGGCGTCTGGCAGGTGAAGCTGACCCCCAGCGTCGCGGATCTGGAGGCCGCCGAGGCGTACTATCTGGGGGGGCATGTCCACACTGTCACCGACACCATCAAGACCGAGCTAGAGGCCGCCGGCATCGGCGGCACGTTCACCGCCACCTAGGAGGGGGGGACCGATGGCCACCTCCAGTCGCATCCGCATCGCCACCTCGCCCACCGACGGATTCTTCGTCAACGAGACGGTCTCTTTTACTTCCTCCGCCGGTGACAACGCCAGTTTCCGTGGGCCGGGCACCTATCCCTGGCTCCTTCAGACGCTTCGGGCCTTCAATGGGGAGGGGGCCGCCCGTGACATGAGATTCCTACTCACCGACTCCGACGGCGTGGAGCACGCCGTGCTGTCGATGAGTGATGTCTCCCCCGTGTCGGTTCCGAGTGGTGACGTGCTGGTGTGGAACGGCAATGTCATCGTCCCCCCGACCTGGCGTATCTACGCCAAGTGGTACTCGATGGCTGGCGGAGCATCCTGCAACTGGCAGTACACCGCAGTGGAGTTGTCACCGTGAATCTCCCGTGCCCCGAATGCCGTCAGCCCGAGCACTGCCTCGGCCGCTGGCCCGATGACGATCCGCACCGCCCCGGAGAGGTGCGCGGCTGCTTCGCCGCCAAGACCCGGACGGTGGCGGTCCGCTCCACCGGCACCGCGATCGCCCTCGCCGCCGACCGTCGCCTGTCCCGCGATCTCGACGCCTACCGCCGCCTGCGCCGTGACGGTCTCCAGCCGCCACGCATCGACGGCTCAGCCGAACGGGAGCTCCTCGACGTGAAGCACCGCATCGAGGAGACGCCCCCGCCGCAGGTCCTGGAGAGGCTGGAGTCGTCATGACGAGCGTCGCCAACGCCATCACCCAGATCCGGACCCGCTACCTGCGCGGAGGCCGTGCCGAACGCCGCAACCTTCTCGCCGCCAACATCACCGACACCGACACGTCGCTGACCCTCAAGCACGACGCCACCGGCATCTCCCGGGGGATGCGCCTGTCCATCGACCTGGAGGACATGCACGTCCACGACGTGGTGCCGACCTCCAAGACGGTGACCGTGGAGCGCGGTGCCTACGGCACCACCGCTGCCGCCCACAGTGCCGATGACGTGGTGGTCGTCGGGACCCCGTGGTCCAATGCCGATCTCCTCGCCGCCATGAACGCCACCCTGTCCGACCTGGAATCCAGGGGGCTGTTCGCCATCGCCACCAAGGAGGCCACCTTCGACTCCGGGGTCGACGGCTACGACCTGTCCGGCATCTCCAACGAGATCCTCGATGTCGTCGATGTGTGGACCCGCAGTCCGGTCTCCGCCTCCAAGAAGTGGCACCGCCTCGACATCGGGGACTGGTCCCTGGTGACGAGCGCCGACACCACCGACTTCACCTCCGGCACCGCCATCATCATGACGCGGCCGGGGGCGGCCTGGGACGGGACCAGCATCCTGGTGAAGGCCCGTACCCGCTTCGGCCGCCTCTCCGCGCTCACCGACGACATCGAGACCGTCACCGGGCTCACCACCTCGGGCGTGGACGCCATGCTGCTGGGAACCGCCGTGCATCTGCTCGCCGCGGCACCGATGGGCGATCTCTCCCTCGATGTCGTCGGCGACCCGCGCCGTGACAGCGAGGTCACCTACCAGTCGATGGTGGCATCCCCCTCGAATCTCCGTCGGATGTATGAGCTCCAGGTGCGCAACCTCCGCACCCTCCTGGAGGCTCAGCATCCCCTCCGCCTGCGGGTGCGATGACCTCGACGATCTCCTCCCCCTACGGGTCGCCGGGCACGCCTTACGGCGCCGGCACCGACACCGGAGGATCATCGTCCCTCGTCCCCGACGTGTTCGATGTCGCCCTCGGGGACATCCCCTTCCTCATCGACACCTCCCAGGGTGGCGTCCAGTGGAGGTCCAGCCCCCTGCAGCGCACCGCCGTGGAGCAGTCCGCGGTGGCGGGGGAGTCGACGATCGACCCCGCCGGCTTCTGGCGGCGCTCCTGGTCCTCGTGGCACCTGGGCGGCGGCCAGGCCGATGCCGACCGCGCCGAGTCCACCCTGGAACGCTTCCGTGCCTCCAAGGGGGTGGACTGCTGGACGAGGTGGCGTCTGTCCCTGCTGAACGACACCCGCCGCATCCGCACCTCGACGCAGACGAATCTCGCCGCCGTCGTCGCCGGCACCCGCCTCTACGTCACCGACGGCGGCACTGTGGTCTACACCACAGACCCCTACGCCGGCACCGTCACCTGGACGACGGTCACCGGTTCCCCCGGGCCGGCCGCCACCGGCATCGCCACCGACGGGACGCATGTGTTCGTGGCGTTCGGCTCCAGCGGCCTCTACATCACCGACACCTCCTCCGGGTCGCTCACCCAGTGGAAGAGCGGCACCGTCGATGGTGTCGGCTACGCCCTCAGCCGGGTGATGGTCTGGAGCGGAGCCGCCCTCTACAACGTCACCGACTCCTATGGCGCCGCCTCCTCCCCCCTGTCGTCGCCGCTCATGACACACGCCAACTCCTCCTGGCGCTGGGTCGGGGTGGCCGAGGGGACCGGCTTCATCTACGCCGCCGGCTACGCCGGTGACAAGTCCAGCATCTACCGCATCTCGATCGCCGCTGACGCCTCGTCGCTGGCCGCACCGATCGTCGCCGGCACCCTCCCCGACGGCGAGATCGTCTCCTCGATCGCCGGCTACGTCGGTGTCGTTCTCATCGGCACCACCCGTGGCGTGCGCATCGCCACCCCGAACGCCAACGGCGATCTCGTCATCGGCCCCCTCATCGAGACAGGCAGCACGGTGCGGGGATTCGAGGGGCAGGGCCGTTTCGTGTGGTTCACCTGGGAGTCCTTCGACGCCGCCGACGGCGGGCTGGGGCGCCTCGACCTCTCGGAGTTCACCGGTGTCTCCACCCCCGGCTACGCCAGTGACCTCATGGCGGCTGGCGTGACCGAACCGATCACCTCCCCGGTGACCTTCGGCTCCAAGCGTGTGTTCTGCGCCCCCGGTGACGGGGTGTGGGCCGAGGACGACACCACCCTGGTCTCCGAGGGGTGGGTGACCCTCGGCGACACCCGCTTCGGGATTCCCGAGGCCAAGACGGTCCGCTCCGTCACCGCCACCACCGAGGTGGCCTCGGGGTCCTCGGTGGAGATCTGGCTGTCCACCGAGGGTGGCACCTCGTCGCCCCTGGCGACGTTCACCGCCTCCGGGCAGAACTCCGTCGGCAGCCTCACCGAGACGGGCGCCTGGCATGAGGCGAAGGTGGTGCTCAACCGCTCCACCACCGACCCCACCACCGGCGGGGTTCTCACCGGCCTCACCCTGCTCGCCTACCCGCGGGCGGCAGCGGCGCTCACCATCGAGGCCGCCCTGGTGGTCGGCAGCACCGTCCGCCCGCCCGGTGGCGGCGAATGGAGCTTCGACACCGCGGCCATCGTCGACGACATCCGCCAGTGGTGGGCGGACCGCTCGCCGGTGTCGTGGCAGGAGCTCGGCCGTTCCGAGACGGTGGTCATCGAGGACATGGTGTTCGCCACGACGCACCCCTCGCCGGGGCGACAGTCCTGGGAAGGTACCCTGATCCTGCGGATGAAGGTGATCTGACATGGCCAGACGCGAATACGCCGGGGGCGCTGTCGAGACGACACTGGGCGCCGACATCACCTCCTCGTCGACGACGCTCACCGTCGCGGACGGGTCCACCTTCCCGACCGGCGCCGTCGGCCCCTTCGTCATCGACATCGACGCCGGCACCGCCTCCTATGAGAAGCTCCTGGTGACGAGCCGCACCGGCAACACCCTGACCCTCGCCTCCAGTGCCGATCGTGGCTTCGACGGCACCACGGCGACGGCCCACACCGCCAACGCCAAGGTGCGTCACGTGCTCGCCGCCGTCGATCTCGACGAGGTGAACGCCCACGCCTTCGACACCTCGCGGGACGACCACACCCAGTACCTGACCCAGGCGCGGCACGACGCCACCACCCACACCTCGGCGATGCTCGGCACCGATTCGGTGACCTCCGCCCAGATCGCCGCCGCCGCCGTCGGGACAACGGAGATCGCTGACAACGCCGTCACCACCTCCAAGATCGCCGCCGCTGCCGTCGGCAGCAGCCAGATCGCC
>RFFY01000150.1 GCA_003697065.1 Actinomyces sp.
GACTGGCCCCGGGCCGCCCGCGACGAACCCGCCCCGCGGATCGGCGTCGAGCCGGCGGTGGTCAGCGGGATCGAGATGCACGAGCAGTCCCTCTCCTTCGACGTCGACCGGGTGGGCACACCGGTCCTGGTGAAGGTGTCCTACTTCCCCAACTGGCGGGCCGAGGGGGCCGAGGGCCCGTGGCGGATCACCCCCAACCTCATGGTGGTCGTGCCCACGGCCGGCCACGTCGAGCTGACCTACGGGCGCTCGGGGATCGAGCTGGTCGCCATGGCCCTCACCCTGGCCGGTCTCGTCGGTGTGGTGGTCGTCGCCCGGCGGCGCCCCGATGACGACCGACCCGACACCGGCACCTGGTGGGACCTCACCCGCGCCGGGCGGTCCATGCCGGTCGACGAGGGGGAGTCGGGTGGGGACGCCGCGGACACCCCCGCCGACGAGGGGGAGCAGAGCGGCGCAACGGTGACCGACGGGAGGGGACCGCAGGCGGGTCCCGGGGACGAGGGGGCGTGGACCGGCGCTACGTGATCGTGCGGCCGGCCCGCTCGCGCCTGGGCCGTTTCGTCGCCGTCGGGGCCGTCGCCACCGGCGTCGACGTCGTCGGGGCGGTGGTGCTGGCCGGGATCTGGCCCCGGGTGCCCGCCGACCTCGTCGCCCTCGTCGTCGCCTCGACCCTCTCGGGTCTCCTGCACCGCCGGGTCACCCTCCGCGGCGACGAGTTCGACCGCTGGATCCGCCGTCCCGGGGTCTTCGCCGGGGTGGCGCTCGTCGCCGGGGCCGTCGACGTTTCCGTCTTCTCCCTCCTGCCCCTCGCCCCCCTGGCGGCCAAGCTGATCGCTCTGACGGCGGCGGCGCTCGTGCGCGTCGTCGCCCACCGGGTCGTCCTGTTCCGGGTCGTGCGACGCGACCAGGCGCGTCCGGCGCGTCGCCCCCCGCCCCCCGGCGAGCTCCGCTTGAGCGTGGTCATCCCCGCCTACGACGAGGAGGCCCGGATCGGCGCCACCGTCGCCGCCGTGAGGGAGGCACTTTCGGCGGTGCACGACGACGGGGGGGTCGAGATCATCGTGGTCGACGACGGTTCCACCGACGCCACGGCCGACGCCGCCCGCCGTGGCGGCGCCGACCGGGTCGTCGTCCAGCGCCCCAACCGGGGCAAGGGGGCCGCCGTGCGGGCCGGGGTCGCCGTCGCCCGTGGCCGCACGATCGTCTTCACCGACGCCGACCTGTCCTATCCCCCCCACCAGATCGTCGGGGTGCTGGCGGCCGTCGAGGAGGGCTGGGACCTCGTCATCGGCGACCGTCGCCACACCGACACCACCACCCGCGCCCCCGCCCCC
>RFFY01000151.1 GCA_003697065.1 Actinomyces sp.
CAGGGCCTGCAGAGCGGCCCGCATCCGGGCCACGTAGCCGTGGTGGTCGGCGCCGAGGATGTCGATGAGATGGTCGGCGCCCCGGGCGAACTTGTCGCGGTGATAGGCGATGTCGGGCAGGAAGTAGGTGGGCTCGCCGTCGGACTTGACCAGAACCCGGTCCTTGTCGTCGCCGAAGGCGGTGGTCCGCAGCCACACGGCGCCGTCGGCCTCGTACACGTGGCCGCGTGCGGTCAGTTCGGCCAGGGTGGCCTCCATCGCCCCCGCCTCGACCAGGGCCCGCTCGCTGGCAAAGGTGTCGAAGTGCACGTGCATGGCCTCGAGGACCTCGCGCTGGTCGGCCAGGGCCCGCTCGATGCCCCATGCCACCGGGTCGGCGCCGTCGGGCATCTCGGCGGCCCACTCGGCGACGTACTCGCCGTGGTAGCCGTCGGCGGGTGGCTCCTCGCCGGCCCGCCGGGCCGCGAGGGAGGCGCCGAAGAGTTCGGTCTGCACCCCCCGGTCGTTGACGTAGAACTCGCGCTGCACCGCGTGCCCGCACCGTTCGAGGAGTCGGGCCAGGGAGTCACCGAAGGCGGCCCATCGCCCATGGCCCGCGTGAAGGGGTCCGGTGGGGTTGGCCGAGACGAATTCGACGTTGACCGTCGTGCCCCGCCCGAAGTCGTGGCGGGCCCACTCGGCTTCGCCGGCGGTGGCGACGTCGACGAGGACCTCGTGGAGCCAGGTCTCGGCGAGGTGGAAGTTGACGAAGCCGGGGCCGGCGAGTTCGACACGATCGACGTGGCGCGGCGGGTGCTGTGCCAGGTACTCGACCAGGGCCGTACCGAGGTCGCGGGGGTTGCGGCGGGCGGCCTTGGCGGTGACGAGGGCGACGTTGGAGGACCAGTCGCCGTGCTCGCGGCGGGCCGGCCGCTCGAGGCCGATCTCGCCGTCGGTCGTCACCCCGACGGCATGCAGGGCCTCGCTGAGTGCGGTGCGGAGCTGGTCACGGACGTCCATCACGGGCCTCGGGCCGGGGGCGGAACGGGCGCATGCTAGCGGCGGGCGCCGAGGCCCGGACCGGGCCGCTACCATGCACCTCGCCCTTCGGGGCGGGCCCTCGTAGCTCAGCGGATAGAGCATCGGCCTCCGGAGCCGTGTGCGCAGGTTCGAGTCCTGCCGAGGGCGCCAGAATTCCGGCCCTGACCAGCCGATGTGCCCAGGTCAGGGCCGGTGCCGTTCTCGCCTCGGGCGAACTGGCCCTTTGGCCGTC
>RFFY01000152.1 GCA_003697065.1 Actinomyces sp.
AGCGAAAAATCTGGCACACTTTCGGTGTGACCTCCTCCACACCGGGTCCCGCCGGGACCACGACAAGCCCCGAGGCCGACTTCGATCCCCTGGTCCTCGGGCGTCGGATCCGCCACCTGCGCCGCCGCCGGGGCTGGACCCTGGCCGAACTGTCGGGCGCCGTCGGACGGCCCGTGCCCTACCTGTCCCAGCTCGAGAACGGGCATGTCGAGCCCAAGCTCGGCCTCCTCGGGCGCATCGCCGCCGCCCTGGACGTGACGAGCGCCGAGCTCCTCGACCCCACGCCGCCCGACCGGCGCAGCGAGCTCGAGATCGCCCTCACCCGCGCCCAGGACGACCCCCGCTACCGCGAGCTCGGCTTGCCCCCGCTCAAGGTGTCGTCCCGGGTCCCCGACGAGGTGCTCGAGCACCTCGTCGGCCTGTGGCGGGCCCTCGAGGCCGCCCACGCCGACCGGGGACGCCACGGGGGCGTCGACAGCGCCCGGCGGGCCAACATCGCCCTGCGGGCCGAGATGCGGGCCCGCGACAACCACTTCCCCGAGATCGAGGAGGTCGCCCGGCGGGCCCTCGACGCCGCCGGCTACGCCGGGACCGGTCCCGTCAGCGAGCGGGTTCTCACCGAGATGGCGGCCTGGCTGGGCTTCCGTATCGAGCGCGTGGCCCAGATGCCCCGCAGCGCCCGCTCCATCACCGACACCCGGGACCGCATCATCTACATCCCGGACCGGGGCGGGCTGAGGGTGCGCCAGGCCCGCTCGGTCGTGCTCCAGACGCTGGGCCACTTCGCCCTCGAACACCGCGAGACCCGCGACTTCGCCGACTACCTGCGTCAGCGCATCGAGTCGAACTACTTCGCGGCGGCCGTCCTCGCGCCCGAGGAACCGGCGGTGGCCTTCCTGCGCGAGGCCCGCGACGCCGAGGACATCTCCGTGGAGGACCTCAAGGAGCTCTTCTACATCTCCTACGAGATGGCGGCCCACCGCTTCACCAACCTCGCCACCGTCCACCTGGATCTGCCCGTGCACTTCCTGCGCACCGACAGCGAGGGCGTCATCGACAAGGCCTACGAGAACGACGGGCTGGTGTTCCCCGCCGCCGACGACGGGGGTCTCGAA
>RFFY01000807.1 GCA_003697065.1 Actinomyces sp.
CCGCCTGATCCGGGCACAGAGAACCGGGGCATGGGGCTGGCGATCAGTCCAGACGGCCGTTTCGCCCTTTCCGGCGGCAATGAACCCGACCACAGCCTGATTTTGTGGGATTACGAAACAGGGGAAGTGATGCGCCGGATGCATGGATTGGGAGGCAGCATCTTCGCCATCGCCTTTACGCCCGACGGCCAACAGGCACTGACCGCCATGCAGGACGGCACGCTGGTTTTGTGGGAATTGGCGACCGGGGAGCAGGTACGGGTGTTTACCGGTCATCAGGGCAGCGTGAACAGTGTGGCCATCAGCGGGGACGGCCGTACCGCGCTTTCCGGCGCGCTGGGTGGGGCGGTGATTTATTGGGATGTGGCGACCGGTCAGATTTTACAGCGCATGATCGGTCATTTTGAAGGGCGGGGCGTGTACGACGTGGCCTTTTTGCCCGGCGAACAGCAGGCCGTCTCCAGTTCGTGGGATGGCACGATGATTGTCTGGGACTTAGCCAGCGGCGAGCAAATCCGGCGGCTGACGGGGCTGGAGGGGCGCGCGGGCAGTCATTTTGCCGCTGGCGGCGACTGGGGCATTCACGGCATCGCCCTCAGCCCGGACGGGACACTGCTCTCTGCCGGGCGCGACGAGTCGCTGCTGCTGTGGAATCCGGCGACAGGCCAGTCGCTGCGCCGTTTTTCCGGCCATACCGCTTTTGTGGTGGATGTGGCCTTTGCCCCGGACGGCCGTACTGCTCTCTCTTCGGCGCGCAACGATGCCCTGATTGTGTGGGATGTGGCTTCCGGCGCGCCCATCCGCCACCTGCCTACCAACAACCATTTGAACAGCTCATTCCGCCCGACGGTCGCCATCAGCCCGGACGGCCGTACCGCCCTCTCCACAGAGGCGGACGGGACGATTTTGCAGTGGCGGCTGGCCGAACCATCGCCGGAGGAACTGCTGGATTGGCTGGCGGAGAATCGGGTTTTGCGCGAATTGAGCTGCGCCGAGCGGGAGGCGTATGGGATTGAGCCGCTGTGTGTGGATGGCATCATGCCGGCGATTGATTGGCTGGCGTTGGTGGGGGAGGC
>RFFY01000153.1 GCA_003697065.1 Actinomyces sp.
CCGTTACGCTCATCCCCCCCCCTCCCCTCACACGGGTCCGGGCGGGCTGCACTCGATGCCCGTTCCCGGGCGACGAAATGACCCCTACGTGCCACTCGGGGTCGGCGGACGGATGGCGATGGCGCCAGGCGGGACCAGGCGGGACCTCCGAAGATGACGGGACTCGGGACGGGCCGACATCATGGCACACGACCTCACCCGGCCGCAAACAAGGAACCGGCCGGGGGCGCCCCCGGCCGGTCCGTACAAGGAGGTCCCGCTCCTTGTGGGGCGCAGCATAACATGGCGGCGATGCATCCCGTCGCTGCGAAGTGGGGATATCTGGTCGGGGTCGTCGCCCTCGGCACGGTGACCGTCGTCGCCGAGGTCGTGTCCGCCACCGAGGTCGCCGCGGTCGGAATCTCGATGTTGTCGGCACTCGTCGCCTTCAAGACGATGACGCTCCAGGCCCTCCGGCGAGCCCACGGCGACCGTCTCGACCGTCTCGAGGCGTCGACGGTGGCCGCCTCGGCGATGGACCGTGTCGGCGTCCGCCTCGACCGGGTCCTCGTCCGCCTCGACCGGCTCGAGGCGGCCCAGTCACTCGCCGAGGCCCGGCATCTCGCCGTCGCCGAGCGTCTCGCCGCCCTCGAACGCCACCTCGACGACGGGGCGCCGGACCGATGACCGCCCCCGCCGATGTCATGCGCGCCGGCGCCGCGAAACTCGGCGTCCCGTTCGAGACGGTCCCCGGATTCGCGACGCGCAACTCGAACCCGGCGGGCGCCTTCCATCCGGTCGCCTTCATGCTCCACCACACGGCTTCGCCACGCGGCTCGGATGCCCGCGGCTACGTCACCCGCACCGCCGCCTCCCAGTTGTTCGTCGACCGGGCGGGGAAGTTGTGGCTCGTCGCCTCGGGCCGGACCCGACACCCCGGCCGCGGGTCGTCGCGGGTGCTCGCCGACATCGCCGCCGGGCGACCGGTCGTCGAGGACGCCGCCGATCGTGGCCTCGTCGACGACACCGACGGGTACGCCTTCTTCGTCGGGGTCGAGGTCGACAACGACGGGGTCGGGGAGCCCTACTCGGCGGAGGTCGTGTCGGCGACCGTCGCCGCCGCGGCGATCACGTGCGCCTGGCACGGATGGTCGCCGGACCGGGTCATCCACCACCGCCAGTGGACGCGCCGCAAGGTCGACATGTCCCTGCGGGACGACCTGCGACCTGCGATCGCCGCCGCCATCGCCGAACTCACCGATCACCAGGAGGCCCCGATGTCGACCCTCGCCGACCCCCAGCCCGCCTGGGCGCAGGACGCCGTGACGTGGGCGCTGGGGCACGGGATCACGACCGGGTCCCGGGACGCCGACGCCCCGGTGACCGCCCGCGAACTCGTCACGATGATGTACCGCGCCCACAAGGTGACCCTCGCCGACGCCCAGGACGCGGTGAGGTCCGCCGTCGACGCCCTCCCCCCGACCCTCGCCCGCACCGACGTTGAACGGATCGCCACCGAGGTCGCCACGTCGACCGTCCTGCGGGCACGTCTCGCCCTGCCATGATGACGTGACTCGAGGACGTCCCGCGAGGTAGAATGACGGCCTGATCAAGGTCCCGTCATGATTGGAGGTCCCGATGTCCGCCGCCGCGAAGGCCGCCGCCGTCCTCGCCGAGGTCGCCGCCATCCCCAAATCCCGTCTCGCCGACCCGGCGATGGGCGGATTCGCGTTCCGGGGGATCGACGACGTGCTCGCCGCCCTTCACCCCGTGTTCGCCCGGCACGGCCTGTTCCTGCGCCCGACCGTCACCGACACGTCCCGCACCGAGGTCGTCGTCGAGACCCGCGGCGGACGCCGGGTGCGTGTCGACGTGGCCGTGACCGTCGCCTTCGACGCCGTCGACGGCGAGACCGGCGAGGCCGTCAACATCGGCACCGTCGTCGGCGAGGGGTCCGCCTTCGACGACAAGGCGACCGCGAAGGCCATGTCATCCGCGCTCAAGACCCTCGCCTTCCAGGCGTTCCTAATCCCCACGGACGCCGCCGTCGACACCGAATCCGAGGACACCTCGGGTGACGAGTTCACCGCCGCCACCCGCGAGCAGGTCGCCGAACTCAAACGGCTGGTCAAGGCGATCCGGGCCGCGGGCGGCGCGGGCGAATGGGACAAGTGGAAGCGGCGTCACAACTTCCGGGCGTCGGACGTCGCCGACGGGAAGGTCTCCGCGGAGACGATGGCCCACGCCATCGAGGCGGCCGCCGCCCTCGCCGACGTCCTCGAGACCGACAGTGGTGGGGGGGGCGACCAGTGAACGAACCGACCGTGCTCGCCACACTCCGGGTCCGGCCCGGGTTCGACATGTTCGTCCGCGACATCGGTGTCGAACTCGGCGTGAGCCTCGTCGACGAGTGGGCCGAGGTCGTTGTGCGCCTCACCGAGTCCCAACTCGCCGAGATGCTGGCCCGCACCGGCGGGGTCGTGCGATCCCACCGGGTCCTCGGCCCGGCCGCCCGATCGACCGACCCCGACACCTCCCATGAGGCGGTCCCGTCGACCGCTCAACGCGAGTCGATGCAACGCGCCATCGTCCGGACCCTCGCCGCCGCCGCCCGGCCCCTCACCTGCGGCGAGATCGGTGAGCGTCTCGCCGACCCGCCCATCCCGGCATCGTCGGTCGCCCGCCGCATCTCCGAACTCGCCGACCTCGGCCGTGTCGTCGACGCCGGGGTCGGCATCAACCCGCAATCCGGTCGCCGAGCCCGGAGGTGGAAACTCGCATGAGCGACGAGACGCGATGGTGGCACCGGGCCGCCTGCCGGGGCGTCGACCCCGACATCCGACGGCACTTCCACACGACCGCCGAGGGCGAGGGCGATCCGGGTTGGTACGCGCCGGCCTACGCC
This sequence comes from Actinomyces sp., assembly GCA_003697065.1. Taxonomy (GTDB): domain Bacteria; phylum Actinomycetota; class Acidimicrobiia; order Acidimicrobiales; family Aldehydirespiratoraceae; genus J010. Next base: position 2,885 of record RFFY01000153.1, read on the forward strand.
GTGTGCGGCCGCTGCCCGGTCGCCGACGAATGCCTCGAGGACGGCCTGTCGGAGCGCTGGCATGTGTGGGGCGGTCTCGCCGTCGGGCAGCGGCGGAGGGTCATTTGGCTGCGCCGCCGGGGGCGATGGGTCGAGGCGGACGAGGCGGTCGCCGAGTTCCGGCGCCGCAACGCCCGTCTCGCCCGCCGCGGGTGGCGGCCCCGTCGACGCGGCGAGGCGGTCGTGGCATGAGGCGCCCACGTGTCGTGTGGGTCGCCGCCGACCGGCACGGATGCGGCAACTACCGGGTGCACCAGCCCGCGCAGCATCTCATCGCCGCGGGCGACATCGAGATTCCGCCATCGCCGCCGTCGACGGCCCTCGACGTGCGGGACCTGCAGTGGGCCGATGTCGTCGTCGTCCAGCGTCCGGTCAACGACGAGATCGTCGACGTCATCGAGACGGTCACCTCGGCCCCGCCGCCCCGTCCCGCCGTCGTCGTCGAACTCGACGACGATCTCGAACGCATCCCGACCTCGTCGCCGATCGCCCGGGCCGCCCTGGGCCAACCGGACCGGGTCGCCGCCCTCCACCGGGCGATCCGGGCCGCGGACGCCGTGTGGGTGTCGACCCCGTTTCTCGCCGACCGGGTGCATGAGGTCGACCCGGACGCCCGTGTGGCCGTGCTCCCCAACGCCGTCCCGGACGCCGCCCTCGCCCCCCCACCGGTCGATGTCGCCGCGGCGCGTGTCATCGGTTACTCGTCGTCGGTGACGCACGCGGCTGACGTGGAACTGGTGGCGTGGGCGCTCAAGTCGGCCCTCCGGGAGGTGCCCGACGCGGCCCTCGAAATGGTCGGGGTCGACTGGACCAGGGCGGTGCCGGGTGTCGCACCCCGGCCCGTGGTGCGTGGTGTCCCCCGGGACCGGGTCCGTTTCTCGCCGTGGGTGCACGACCTCGTCGGGCACGTCACCCGTCTCGGGTTCACGCTCGGGGTCGCTCCCCTCACCGGGTCGGCGTTCAACATGGCGAAGTCCGACATCAAGATTCGGGAACTCGCGGTGCGGGGAATCCCGGTCGTCGTGTCCCCGGTCGGACCATATGTCGATCACCCGTGTCCCGGTGTTGTCGAGGTCCGTGATAATTCGCCGCGGGGATGGCGGGACACGTTGGTCGACCTGCTCACCGATGATGACCGTCGTGCACGACTCGGCGCCCGGGCGCTGGAATGGGCGATGAGCGACCCATTTGTCACGACCACCGATGCATGGCGTAGTCAGTACGTTGATGCAATCGCCGATGCGATCGCTATACTATGTGAGTAGACAGTAAGACAAGACATAGGAGGTCCCGTATGTCATCCCGCACCATCCTCGCCTCGAGTTTCGGGCTCGTCGACCCTCTGGTCCGGGACACCGAACTCGTGTGGGCGGTCTCCCAGTGGGACCGGCTCGGCCCGTCGGGGAACTACGTCACCGATCGCGCCGGCGCGATCGGCGCCTACATCGTCCGGGTCAACTGGCCGGCCGCCACCGTGTGGCACGGCGACGCCCGTGTCGGCGAACTCGACCTCGAGGCCGCCGTGCTCGCCTGCGGCACCGCCGACGACAGTCTCGTCATCGGGCCGCTGGCGTGGACTATCGCCGTCGGCGACCGGACCGCCACCCCTCCCCACGAACTCGTCGCCGCCAACCGGGTCCGCTGCGTCACCGCCTGGGCGTCCCGCCAACTCGCCCGCCGGATCGACGACATCGAACCCACCCCGGCCGAGGTCGGCAGCGAGGTCCTCGCCCGCATCGACGACCTCGCCGAGATCATCGCCGGACTCGGATTCGACGCCCACCTCAGCCTCGACGGCGACGACTACACCCCCGGCGACGAATGGACCCTCATCGGTCTCGTCCACGCCTGCGGCGACCTCACCGTCGTCGGCTGCGACCGTGACGCCGAAGCGGTCCGGCTCGCCATGGCCGCCGACGGCGCCTTCGACGTGGTCGCCATGTCCCGCACCGTCGACGGCCGACCCCGCTGCCACCTCCACGTCGCCCACTGACCCCCACCACCAACCCAACCCACGACCCCAGGGAGGTCCACATGCCCATCACCCGCACCAAACCCTCGATCTTCGACGACCTCGCCACCGGCGAATCACTCGGACGTCTCGGCACCCGCCGGGTCCTCGCCGAGTTCTTCGCCGCGGGCGGCCGCCTCGAGTTGCTCAGCACCGCCGCCCACGGCGTCGACTTCATCGCCCCCGACGGGGCCGTCATCCGCACCGTCAAATCCAGCGTCCTGCGCGGCATCATCGACGAAATGATCGCCGCGGGCGATTTGGTCGAGGAACACATGGTCGTTCCGCCGTCCGGGCCGGGGCACCGCTTCCGGGTCCGTCGGTTCGTCACCACCGCCGACAAGGAGGACGAGTCATGAGCATCGGTCACCGCCTCGGCGCCATCGCCGCCGCCGCCGTCATCGCCGCCACCGGGTGCACCGCCACCCTCGCCGACTTCGGCCCCCGGGGCGGACTCGACGCCGAGGTCGTCCCGGCGACCCTCGTCGGCGACCGGTGCACCCCGCCCCACGTGACGGTCGGCGCCGCCGACGGGGTCGACCCGGCGACGGTCGCCGACACCGTCATCGTGGTCACCACCCCCGCCGGAGTCGAATCCGGTCCCGTCGGCCCGTCGGTCGGCGTCTACTGGATCGACACGCCCGGCGTGTTCACCGCCGCCGTCGAGGGCGGCGGGACCCTCGTCGTCGGCGCATGGGACGGCACCTGCGACGGGTGACGACGACCTAGCATCGATGCCATGGGCCGCATCGACTACCCGGACGCCGACCGGGCCGCCTTCGTCCGCCTCGCATCCGAGGTCGGGCTCGGCGAAGCCCGGCGGCGTCTCGGGTACCCGGCGTCGCACCACACGGCCCGCCGGTGGATGGACGCGGCCGGGGTCCGCCCGGCCGACCCCATCGAATCCGCCAAACGCGCCGTCGAGGCGCGGGTGGCGTGGGACGTGGCCCGCCGGCGCGAACTTGTCGACCGGGTCCTCGACCGCCTCGCCGAACGTCTCGAGGCGCCGGTCGACCACCGGGGTCGTCCCGCCCAACTCCAGGCGACCGAACTCCGGGCCGCGGCGCGGGCGTTGGCGCTCCTCGACGAGGTCGCCGAGACCCTCGACCGTCGTCTCACCGAGGGCGGGTCCGGCCCGGTCGTCGAGGACGACGTTGAACGCGAGTTCCGCCGGATCGTCGCCCGCCTCACCCCGGAATAATAGACGTAGCTAAAGTGTTGATATAAGTGAGCCGATAGGCTACAATAGGTGACAACACAAGGAGGTCCCACATGCGAGTGCGTGAGAACGAACGAATCGTCACCAGCGCTCACGGTCACGTCGACATCGTCGACGTCAACCCGGACGGGTCGGTGACCATCGAAGCGGTCGTGCCGCGGCCCCTGCCCACCTGCGGGTGCTACCACCCGTCGTGGTCTCGGCCGGGAATCGACGGCCGCTGCCCGGGCTGCTCCATGTCGGCTCGGACCACGTGGTTCCTCGTCGACCGTCGCACCATCACCGAGGACGACATCGACCACAACGGCATCGTCACCCTCGGGATGCGATTCCTGGGCGAGTGCCAGGAGCGGGTCGAGGAGGACGCCATCGTGACCGCCGAGTCGATCGTGGCGCCCATCAGCGAGGCCCTGCGCTCGGGCACCTGCCCGACGCTCGGCGGGGTGACGATCACCAACGACGCCGGTCGCTTCGTGTCGCCCGAGTGCGACATGGGGTCGGTCGAGGTCGACCTCGTCCACGGCCGAGTGGCCGCCGAGGTGACCCTCGTCGACTTCGACGGCGAGGTCCGCACGGTCGACGCCTTCGGCGACGACCTCCACCCGACGTGGGTGGCCCGCTTCCGCCGCTTGCTCAACGGCGGGGTCGTCGACGACGACGACGTCTACTGCGAGCCGACCGAGGACGGCGACTGGTACTTCACCCTGTGATCCCGATGCCCGACGGGGGCGCCCCCCCGTCGGGCATCATCATCAATCCACTTCAACACAAACCCAAGACACCATAGGAGGTCCCGATATGACCAACGAACGACTCACCGAACTGATCAACGAGGGCCGCATCGCGCCCGACGACGTCGTCGGATGGGAGGACATCCCCGAGGACGTCGATCCCCTCGCCTGCGTGGTCGGCAAGACGACCAGCGACCTCGTCGGCGCCCGACTCGCCCGCCGTGAGATATCGGCCCGCCAGGTCGAGTCGCTGCGCCTCGCCGAGAAACTCATCGCCGCCGACCTCGACGTCATCCCCGACGAGGTCCGGTCCGCCATCGCCAAGATGACCGCCCTCGACCCGACCGAGGCGGCCCGCCTGCTCGTCGACAGCATCGACGCCCGCGCCGCCGCCGAGGCCGTCGCCGGGGTCGTCGGCATGTTCGCGGCCGGGCTCGCCCATCGGGCCGCGGTCGTCGTGACCCGCATGATGGTCAACGGCGTCGACCGCGACACCATCGGCGACGGCGTCGTCGCCGTGAGCCTCGACCTCGACGACGACCTGCCCGCCGACATCGACGACTCCGTCCGTGAACTCATCGGGTCGGTCGCCGCGGCCTTCGTCGCCGCGGAGGTCACCCGCCTGTCGAAGGCGGTCACCCGCACCCGATCCCGCATCGACGGCGGCGGGGGCGTCGACGCCGACGACGTCGACGCGATGACCCGCCTCGCCGAGGCCATCAACGAGGTGGTCGCCGACCTCGACGACGAGGACGACGACCGGTGACCGCCGCCAACGAGACCGCACCGGCGACCTCCGATGCGGTGTCACCACCTGCTGGTGCCGGGCCGACATGGCCCGGCGCCGGCGCGTCCGGCCGCTGGATCGTCGGCGACGCCATCGACGGTATCCGCCGCCTCGCCGCCGAGGGCGTCACCGTCGACCTCGTCCTCACCTCCCCCCCGTTTCTAGGATTGCGGTCATACATACCCGGCTCCGATCCCCGTGAGATCGGCCGGGAAACGTCACCAGCCGAGTTCGTCACCCGGATTCTCGATGTCGTCGCCGCCGCCGCCGACATCCTCGCCCCGACCGGCACCATCGCCGTCGAACTGGGCGACACCTACTCCGGGTCGGGGGGCGCGGGCGGCGACTATGACACCGACGGGTTGTTCGCCGGTCGGCCCCACTGGAAGCAGCGTCGCGGGGACGACCCCGACGCCTGGCCCCTCCCGAAGTCGCTCGCCATGGTGCCCGAACTGGTCCGGGTCGCCCTCGCCTACGGCGTCCACCCGCTCACCGGGGAGCCATCCCCGGCGGGACGGTGGCGGGTCCGCAACGTCGTCCGGTGGGTGCGCCCGAACCCGGTCCCGCGTGCCCTCGGCGACAAGTTCAAGCCCGCGACGTCGGACATGCTCATCGCCACCCGTGCCGCGGACCGGTGGTGGGACGACATCCCGGTCCGGGACCCCGCCACCGGCACGGCGATGACCGACGCCATGATCGTCGCCCCCGAAGGCCACCGCGACCATCCCGCCGCGTGGCCGCCGAAACTCATCGCCCCGATCGTGGTCGCCGCCTGCCCGCGCCACGTGTGCCGAATCTGCGGGACACCCTCGAGACGCATCGTCGAACGCGTCCGCCGGGACCGCCGCACCGGCGAGCCCGTGACCGTCGACATGAACTCGCGCTGCGGCGACCCGACCGGCCGCTACTCGACCGGCTTCGACGTCGAGGTCGAACGGCGCACCGTCGGATGGTCGACATGTGAGCATTCGGACGACTTGGCCGACCCCGACGTGTGGCGTCCCGGGATCGTGCTCGACCCGTTCGCCGGGTCGGGGACGACGGTCGCCGTCGCCGTCGGCAACGCCCGCGCCGGGGTCGGCATCGACCTCGACCCCCGCAACGAGGCCCACGCCGCCGACCGTCTCGGCATGTTCCTCGTCGACACCGTGAGGCTCGACCCGTGACGCGGCCTCGGGTGGTGTCCCTGTGCACCGGGGTCGGCGGACTCGACCTCGCCCTCGACCCCGACCGGGCCGATCTCGTCGCCCTCGCCGAGACCGACCCGAGACCGGCGTCGGTCCTCGCCGCACGCTTCCCCGACATCCCGAATGTCGGGGACTGGACCGACGAGGCCACATGGGACGCCTTCGCCGACGCCGACATGATCATCGGCGGGCTGCCCTGCCAGCCCGTCTCACTCGCCGGGCAACGTAGGGGGACCCGTGACGAACGATGGCTGTTCGACGACCTCATCCGACTCGTTCGCCGTCTTGATGCCGCGGGCACACGACCCGTCGTGTTCCTCGAGTCGGTGCCCGGGATGCTCACCGCAGACAACGGACACGCTATGGCCCGAATATGTGGCGGCCTGGCCGCCCTCGGGTGGGTGGGCGAATGGACGGTTCTACCGGCGTCCGCCGTCGGTGCACCCCATCGCCGCCGCCGATGGTGGCTCCTTGCTGCCCACCCCGACGGCCCGCGACCCGAAGGACAGTGGTGGCGGCCGCCGCGGGCGTCGAAGGCGCCGACTCATTCTCACGCTGCGCGATATGGCGACGTTGCCGACGCCGTCGAACGATGGGAACGGATCACCGGCCGGGCCGCCCCCGCCGACATCCTCGCCGGGCAACGAGTGAACCCGCGGGTCGCCGAGTGGATGATGGGATTCCCCGACGGGTGGGTGACCGGCATCGACGACCTGTCGTTCGCCGCCCAACTGCGCGCCCTCGGCAACGCCGTCGTCCCCCACCAGGCCGCCGCCGCCGCCCAAATACTCGCCGCCCGCCTCGAGAACCGCGAGCCACCACCACTCCCGACACCGCCGACCGGGCCGCTCATCCCCACCCCCGTCGCCACCGACGCCGCCGGAACCCGGAACCTAACCGCCCGCCGCCGACCCGGTAGCACCGGCCGACCCGGCCGGACACTCACCGACTGGGCATGGATCACCACCGGGCTCGCCGACACCCACCCCGCATCCAACCGGACACCCACCCCGACATCACCATGACCACCGACCACCGCGACCACCACCGCGACTCCGACCCGGTCCTCGACGGGATCATCACCGGGATCGGGTGCGCCGCCCTCGTCCTCGCCTCATGGGTCACCTTCGGCGTGATCTTCGCCGCCGTGACCGCCGGCGCGATCCCCCACCTCGAGGTCGTCGCCGCCGTCCTCGCCGCCGCCGCCGTCATCGCCGCCACCCGCCCGCACTAGGATCGGCGCCATGACGGCCGTCTACCTCGCCGCCGGGGGCGTCCTCCTCGCCGCCGAACTCATCGCCGTGTTCAACCGGCGCCGCGGCGACACCATCACCGAACTCACCAAACGCCGGGCCGTCACACACGCCCTCGCCGCCGGGGGCGCCGCCTGGCTCCTCTGGCACTTCGCCGGCGCGGACATCACCGGCCTCCACGCCGCCCCGGCCGCCGACATCGGCGCCGCCGTCATCGGCGCCGCCGCCGGATGGGCCGGACACCACCGCCGGGGGTGACGACGACCCCAGCGGATCGACTCGCCCGGTCGGTCGGTCTCATCGCCGCTGTCGCCGACACCGACCCGGCCCTGCGCCCGGCGCTCCGCCGCCGGGTCACCCGCCAGGACCCCCTCGCCTTCGCCCTCACCTACCTAGCGCACCACTTCACCACCGCCGAGGTCGGCGACCGGGTCACCCTCGGTTGGCCGCACCTCATGATCCTCGACATCATCGAGGACTGGTGGCGGCCCCGGTCCGGCGAACCTCGAGCCGACCGGCACGCCATCTTCGCACCCCGAGGGTCGGGCAAATCCACGTGGGCATTTCTCGCGGTCCCCCTCTGGATGGCGGCCCACGGTCACGCCCGCTTCGCCGTGTGTTTCTCATCCACCGGCCCGCAGGCCAAGACCCACCTCGAGACCCTCCGCCGAGAAATGGACGGCCGCAACGAACTACTCGCCGCCGACTTCCCCGACCTATGCCGCCCGGCGATGCGCCCCACCAAACGCCTGTCGATCGCCGACCGCACCGACATGATCGAACGCGCCAACGGCGCCGTGTTCGTCGCCCGAGGCGCCGACTCCGACACCCTCGGCCTCAAACTCGGAAACCTCCGCCCGGACCTCATCATCCTCGACGACCTCGAGCCCCAGGAAGCGACCTACTCCCCCTTCCAGGCGGAGAAACGCCGGTCCACCCTCATCGACACCATCCTCCCCCTCAACGAGGCGGCCCGGGTCCTCCTCGTCGGCACCGTCACCATGCCCGGGTCGATCGCCCACCAACTCGTCCAATTCCACGACGCGGGTGGCCCTTCGGAGGACGCGGACAACACATGGGTCGCCGAGCAGCGCTTCGACGTGCACGTCGCCGACCCCATCATCGACGGCCCCGATGGCCGAGACTCGTGTTGGCCCGAGAAATGGCCGATCGAGTACCTCCTCGAGATCGAGGGCACCCGGGACTTCGCCAAGAACTTCGCGAACCGGCCGGTCCCCCCCGAATCGGCGTTCTGGCGGCCCGAACTACTCGCCCCCCCACCCGAACCGCCCGACCCGGAAACCTTCGGGACCACGGTCCTCGCCGTCGACCCGGCGGTCACTGGTCGCACCATCTCGGACTTCACCGGGTGGGCGGTCGCCACCCGCACCGCCGACCGGTCCGGAATCTGGGTGCGGGCCGCGGGCCGAACGAAACGGGTCGGGGTCGGCCTCATCCCGGTCCTGGCCCGGGTCGTCGCCGATTACGACGTCGACGTGGTCCTCGTCGAATCGAACCAGGGCGGCGACCTATGGCGCGACCTTCTCGCCGACCTCGGCGTCCCCGTCCGCCTCGAGACCGTCTCCGCCCCCAAACCCGTCCGGTGGGAACGAGCCCTGCGCCTCTACGAGCGGGGCGTCGTCCGCCACGCCAACCGCATCCCGGCAGCCGACGCCGAAATGCTGGCCGTCCCCAACGTCCGCCACGACGACGTGGTCGACGCCGTCACCCTCGCCGTTCTCGCCCTCGCCAACAAACTCGACCGTCGCACCCAACCGGTCCGACGGTCGAGCTACGTCTAGCATCGCGGCATGAGCCGCGACACATGGGTCGACGTCGTCGTCGACGACCTCGAGGCGTCCGCATCCGAGGCGGACCACTACGGCGCCATCTACTCGGGCGACCTCGACGAGATTTGGTCATCGGCCCGTCTCGCCCGGGCCGCCGCCCGCGCCGGCGCCGAACTCGAACTCAACCTCGCCGCCCGGATCGTCGACGCCGCCCTCAACCGCCTCACCATCACCGGGGTCGGCGACGACGAGGTGATCGGCGCCCTATGGGACCGGAACGACCTCCGATTCGAGCACATTGAGGCCCACCGGTGGACCCTCGTCCACGGTCACGGCGCCCTCGTCGTGTGGCCCGCCGACCCCGACGGCCCCGCCGACGAGGTCGACATCGTGTTCCATCCGGCGACCGAACTCGTCGTCCACCGCGACCCCGAGGACGCCCGGATCGTCGACTGGGCGGCCCGGTCGTTTGTGGACCGGTCGGGCCGTGACCGTCTCGTCGTGTGGACCGACGCCGGGGTCGCCCGCCTCGCCCGCCAGGGCGTCGACGCCCCGTGGGTCCCGGTCGACGCCGCCGGAACCGAACTCGCCGGACCACTCACCACCATCGGCGCTATGGGCGTCGACCCGGTCGAGGGCGTCGACCGTCTCATCGAGGCGGACCTCGCCGACCCCCACGACCTCGCCCGGGTGCCCGTGTTCGAGTTGCGGACCCGCCACCCACGGGGCGTCTCCGATCTCGCCACCGCCGCCGGACCCCAGGCCCTCATCGCGAAACTCGTCGCCGCCGACGCCGCCGTCATCGAGTTCGCCTCATTCCCACAACGCTACTTCCTGCTCGACCCGGCGACCGCGTCCGGGGACTTCGGCGACTTCGACGACATCTCCGACCCGGTCACCCCGGGCGCCACCGCCGGGTCCGGCTCCGAACTCACCTCGCTCACCGCCGGACCGGGCGAGTTGTGGACCGTCACCGCCCGCGAGGCGGGACAATTCGACCCGGCGCGGGCGGCCGAGTTTATCGAACGCCTCGAGTTCTACGCCCGCCACATGGCCGCCGCCTCGTCGACCCCGGTCCATGAACTCCGCGGGCAGCCACCGTCGGGTGAGGCACTCCGCGCCGCCGACGAGCCACTGGTGCGCCGGGTCCGGGACCGGCAGGCCCGGTTCGAGGCGACATGGCGGGACGCCCTCACCTTCGCCGCCGACCTCGTCGACCCCGGCGCCGACCACCCGGTCGAGATCACATGGTCGCCCGCCGAGTTCGTCGACCGGGCCGAAGCCCTCGACGAGGCCGAACGCAAGGTCCGTCTCGGCGTCCCACCGGCCGAGGTTCTCGTCGAACTCGGATACGAGCGGGAAACGGTCGAGGGGTGGATCGCGGCCGCGTCGCAGGGCGACACCCGGGACATCGCCCTCACCCTCGCCGCCATGTCCGACCAGCCACCGGTCGACACGGCGGAACTCCGGGCGATGCTCGGGCTCGCCACCGGGGGGTGACGTGGCGGACCGGGTCATCCGTCGTCTCGACGACCTCATGGCGGGTCCACCCGCGATCCACCGGGCCGGACTCCCCCAACTTGCCCTCGACCCGACCCTCAACGCCATCGTCGAAGGTCCCGGCGACGAACTCGGACGTGTCCTCGAGACCGGCGACGCCCGCATCGACCGGGCGGTCCGACGATGGGCGGTAGCCGCGTTCGGTGAACTCCGCCGCCGACTCCGCGAACACGCGGACACCACCGGCCGTGTCACCCCCGACCTGCTCGAGGTCGCCCTCGACCGATGGGGCGAATGGCTCGCCGGTCCGGGTCTCGCCCTCTACCGGCGGCTCGTTCTCGAGGCACGCCGTGAGGCGATGGGCGACACCCGGACCCGGGCGGAGGCGACGACATCGGCGGTCATGGCGGCGGTCGTTGCCCGATTTACGAACCGCCCGCTGACCGACACCATCGCCGCCACCCCCGACGGGGGCGAGTAAGTAGGGACGATGGCGATCTCGAGGACGCCCCGCCGGGGCAGGTTCGAGGCGGCGGCGATGGGTCCCGCCAGGATCGCGGCGATCGAGCGGGGACTGGCCGGTCTCCCCGCCGACGACCCGGCCGTCCTGGCAGCGGACACGATTGTCGACCTCGCCATATCGGTGGGCGCCGGCGCGGACGCCATCGCCGCCGAGGACCACGCCCTCCGATTCCTCGACACCGACAACGAGATTCGCTCGCACCACGCCGAAATGTGGAATGTCATCGCCGTGCGCGGCATGCGACGCCTGGCGGAATCGGCGTCGACGATGTCGGCGGTCGAACGCCGCCGCCTCCGCACCGAGGCGTGCCAGGCGTGGAACGAGTCGGTGCGCCAGGCGACGATGGCCCGGGCGCAAGTCGACGGCGGCAACTGGGTGCTCATGTGGGTCGCCGAACGGGACGCCTGTCCCGTGTGCCTCCCCTTGAGCGGGACAATGAGCCTCGGCATCTCCCCCAACTCCGGGAACATGGGGGGATTTTTTGCGATCGGCCGGGACGAGGTGACATGGGACCCCAAGACGATCCCCGCACCGCCGCCCGCCGTGTCCGTCAACCCGTGGCGGGTCCCCAAGGACGACCGGCACGTCGCGCTCATTTCGTCGCCGCCGCGTCACTGGAACTGCCGATGTCACACGATCCCGATGATCGGCGAGTCATCGGTCCATGAGCTCAGCGAGGCGCTCAAACGCGAGGCCGCCCGGTCCGCTGCGCTGATGGCGTGGGAGGAGGACCCTTCGATGTCGAGGGTCCGTGCCGCGCAGCATGTCTTGTCCCGCGACCCCAACCTTCCGCCTACCGTGATCGCCCGGGCAATCAGCCGGCTCCGGTCCGTCAAACGCCGCAAGGCGAAAACCCGGAAGCGACCCACCGCCCGATTCCGGATCGCGACCGACACCCCACTTCCCGACCCGGAATCGAGCTTCGCCGATCGGGACCCTCGAGATGGGCCGTTCCCATGGGTGCCGCACCCGACCAAGACATCGACGGGTGTCGACGTAGATGCTCCAGTCCCCGACGCGGACGCGTTTGTCGTCCCATCCGACGTCGAGGGATGGCTCCGCTGGAAATGGGGTCGGATGCCGACCGGTCGCCCCCGTATGTTCGACCTCCCGCCCGGGATCACGGTCGAGACCGCCCGGTCGATCGCCGAGGGCTTCGACGACATGATGCGCCGCTATCCCATGCTGCGATGGGGGGTGTCCGGAATCGCCGTCGGCTCCGACTACGGCGCCACCCTCGCCTATTGGACACCACCCGAGAACTACGTCAAACCATGGGGATTCACATGGCAGGGGCCTCAACCGATCTTCATTTGCCCGTCCCCGGCACAACGCGGCAACGGATTTGCCGACGGCAACTACACCGTTGTCGAGGACTGGGCAGGCATCCTGCACCATGAGATGGGTCACGCCGTCGACTCGATGATCCGGGCGATTGAGGGCGCCATCTCCGACACTGCGACCAGACACGACTCCGCCGCCGCCCAGAATCTCGGCAATCGATTCCGCTTCAGCTTCAACCTGCCGACGACGTCGCTCATCGACGTGGCGACGATCCGGGCGCTGCGCCGCCGGTTCGGTGATGACCCGGCGAACTGGCCCGAATTCAAGGACTACAACTACCCGCGTCCACTATTCCGGGGGACGTCGACGTGGGGGACGTTCGACGCCTCGCCGTTGCCGATGGGGTGGACGTCAATCTACGCGGCGGACACGGCGTCCCGCACCGAGCAGTTCGCCGAACTCGTCGCCATCGGAATGCTCGACCGGGACGAGTTCATCTCGCGATTCCGGGACGACTGGAGCCAGTCCACGTCCCGATCCGAGCTCGACCCGGACATGGACCCGACCGTGACATGGGAGGTCGCCCGGACCCTCATCGACGAGGTCATCCCCGAATATCTGCGCGTCGCCGAAGGCCTCGGCGTCGATCCGACGGTCGCTATCCCCGAGGTCGTCGCCGACATCGACATCGTGAACTCGTGGGGGCCGATCACCGATGCCCGGAATGCCCGGTCGGATGCCATCGCCGGGTGGCTCCGCTCACACGCCCAGCTCGGGGACGTGTCGTCGTCCCGCGACCAGGGCGCTCCCCGGAACGTGGACTCGCCACCCGAGGACGTCATGCTCGCCCACGCCATGCTCACCGGCGAACTCGCCGACATCGGCGCCGACCATCTCGCCGACCGGGGACCCGCCGGCGCGTCGCTCGCCGAAGCGCTGCAGGCGCTGCGCTACCGGTGGCCCGGCATCACCGACCGTCTCCGCCGCCTTATCCTCGGGGGCGAGGAGGGACCATCATCGTGACCAGTCTCGCCATCCCGCCCCTGTGCACCATGTGCGCCCGCCGGACCGGGCCGATGACCTGCGACGCCTTCCCCGACGGCATCCCATGGTCGATATTCTCGAGCGACGTCGTGCACACGTCCCCGGTCGAGGGCGACCGGGGCCTGACCGCCATCGTCGACGCCGACCGCCTCGAGGCGTGGCTCGAGACCCGACGCCGCATTCTCGGCGCCCGGACGTGACGTAGCATCCCCGTCATGGCACCCAACACCACGACCCACGACCACGACGACGACGACGATCTCGGCATCGAGATCGGCGACGCCGTCGACGAGACCGACCCCGACGCCGACTCATCGTCGGGCGCCGACGAACCGCAGGACCTCGACGAGGCCCTCGAGGAGGTCCGCCGCCTCCGGGCGGCCCTCGAGAAGGCCAACCGTGACGCCGCCCGGAACCGTCGTCGCCGCAAGGCGGCCGAACAACGGGCCGCCAAGGGCGACACCTCCAAATCCGCCGCCGACGAACCCGACGACCGGGCCGCCCGCGACGTCGTCGAACGTGCCACCCGCCGGGTCGTCGCCGCCGAAGCGAAGGTCCACCTCGCCGCCGCGGGGGTCCCGGCGGACATGCTCGCCCGGGCGGTCCGCCTACTCGACCTCGACCTCGTCGACGTGTCCGACGACGGCGACGTCGACGAGGACACCCTGCGGGAACTCATCGACGAACTCCGAGACGACATGCCTGTCCTATTCGCCACCCGCGATGATGCGACAGCAGCGGATGATGACACGACCCGGCGCCGACGCCGAGGGTCGGACGCCACCCGTGGCGCGGGCACTGGTCGGCGAGTGGCCAAGTCACTCAACGAACGCCAGGCCGAAGCCATCCTGCGCGGCCTCTAGCCGAGGATGGTAATGTCATGGCGAAACACCGCCCCGGGACCGGGCCGTGATGGCCGCGATCGGGCGCCCACGCCGCCGCCGCGATGGCGATAGCACCTAGTTCACCATCGTCATTAGGAGGCGCATCATGGCGCGTCGCGACTTCGCCCAGTGGGTCCCCGAGGAACCGACCAGTGAGGTCATCGAACGGGTCCAGCAGCGGTCCGTCGCCGAATCGTTGTTCCGGTCGTGGCCGATGGCGTCGCGCACCCGGTCGATCCCCCGGTCCGCCGGGATCGGCGTGGACGCCATGCAAATCGGTGACACCTACAACGAGGACACGTCCACGGCCGACGACGTGATCCTCACCGCACAAAAATTCGGTCGGGCCGTCCGGATCGCCGAAGAGGACCTCAACGACACCCTCCCCGACACCCTGGCATCCATCAAGCGCGACTGGGCGACGTCCTACGCCGTGGCGATCGACAACGCCACGATCGCCACGTCGGGGGCGCTCAACGTGGCGTCCGGCCGCCCGTTCACGTCGATCTACGAGACCCTGCGCGCCTCGGCCGACAACGGGTACACCGCGGGCGCCAACATCGTCACCGTCGCCTCGAGCGCGGGGCCGACCTACAGCGAACTGTCGCAGGTCGTCGGCCTCGTCGAGGACTCGGCATGGTGGGACGAGGCCCGCATGGTCGTCGCCGCCTCCCCCGCCTACCGCGAGGCGCTCCGCGAGATTCTCGACTCGAACAACCGCCCCATCTTCGTCGAGGGCCGCGACGGCACTCCCGACACCCTGTTCGGCCTGCCGATCCGGTGGACGCTCGGCGCCCGCATCTCGAACGCCGTGTCGGCGTCCCCGACCGGGTCGAAGTTGCTCGTCGTGCTCAACCCGGACTACGCCGCCCTCGGCAAGCGGTCCGGTCCCGAGTCGATGGTGTCGAACGAGGTCGGGTTCCTGACCGACGAGCCCGTCATCAAGATGCGAGCCCGACGCGGGTTCGCGCACACGATCCCGCAGGCCGCCGCCGCACTCGTGTGGTGATCCTGTCCCGGCGTGACGTGACCACGTCCGGGACCGGGGTCGTGGGCTCCCACGACGTGGTCCGTCACGCCGGGTACCCGACCGAGGGGTGACGCGATGACGTGGGCGCAGTTGAGCGACGTTTCGGCGATGACCGGCCGGACGGTCGACCAGTCGACCCTCGCCACCGCGTCCGAACTCGTCACGGTCTACTGCAACCGCACCCCCGCCGCGTCGGGTGACATCTCGACCCGTGACATGCGCCTCCTCAAGACGGCGACCGTGTTCGCGGCGGTCCACCTCGCCGACCATCCCGAGGCCCTCACCCTGCCCGGTGGGGTCGATTCGGTGTCGGTCGACGGTCTCGAGGTCGCCGGGATGGACGACACGAACCCGGCCGCCGTGATCGGCCGGGTCGCATGGCGGTGCATCCGGTCGACGACGTGGATGCGCCACCGGTCGGTGCAGGTGGCGTCCGCATGGACACGCGCCAAGGTCGGCCGGGCGGTCGTCGACCCGGACGACACCGACGACGAGACTTCGACCGATTGGAGTCCCCTGTGATGAACAAGTTGCCGCAACCGTCCCGGGACGTCGCCCATGCGTGGCGTGTGTTCGTGCGCACCGTCACCCAGGCGGTCATCGCCGCCCTCGCCACCGCCGTCACCCGTGACCTGTTCGCCGCCCTCGTCGACGCCGCCGGCGCGTCCGGGGTCATCGGTGATCAACTCACCGAGACCCTGTGGGTGACATGGGTGTCGGTTCTCGCCGCCGTCCAAAACGGCCTCGAGGCCCGATGGGGTCGCCCGATCGGTCCGGGCCGCTGGCCCGAGAACGACCGGGGAGCATGACATGTTCGCCGCCCGCCGTGTCCGGGTCGAGACCCTCGACGAGACCGGGGTCGACGCCTACGGCGAACCCGCGGAGTCATGGGCGCAACTGACCGCCGGAATCCCGGCGACGGTCGTCGAAGTGGCGGCGAACACCTCGAGGACACCGCCGGTCGGGCAGGAGCAGGCGACCCCGATGCGGCGCTTCACGGGTCGGGTCCCGGCGAGGGTCGCCGTCAAGGTCGGCGACCGGGTCGTCGACGAGGCGACTGGCGAGGCGTGGATCGTCGACGCCGTGACCGGACCCTCCCCGGTCATCGGGGCCGGATGGCGGAGACTCGACATGCACCGCGCTAACCGAACCCAGGAGGTCA
The DNA here is from genome assembly GCA_003697065.1 of Actinomyces sp. Taxonomy (GTDB): domain Bacteria; phylum Actinomycetota; class Acidimicrobiia; order Acidimicrobiales; family Aldehydirespiratoraceae; genus J010. Next base: position 19,329 of record RFFY01000153.1, read on the forward strand.
CCACATGAGCACCCCCACCCGACTCCGACCGGACAAGCCACGACTCAAGGGCCACGTCCGGGCCGTGCTCCTCGGCGCCGACGGGTCCCGCCGTGTCATCGAGGCGCACAACCTCATGACCCAGGTCGGCGACCAGTGGATGGGCGAACGGGCCGCGGGTCTCGGCACCCTCGGCGCCGTCACCGGTATGCGGCTCGGCACCGGCACGACCGCCGCCGCCAAGACCGGCGCCGGCGCGGCGATCGTGACCTATGTGACCGGCTCGGCGCAGGCGATCGACTCCGGGTATCCCACCTCGGCCCTCAACGGCACCGCCCGCCGGATCACCTACCGCACCACATGGGCGGCGGGATCGGCGACCGCCAACGGGATCGCCGAGGCGGTCCTCACCGTCGAGGCGACCCTCACCGATTCGGCCGGGACCGCCGCGGACACCATCGCCCGTGTCCTGCTGTCCCCGACCGTCAACAAGGGCGCCAACGACACCCTCGAACTCACATGGACGATCGACGTCGAAGGCGCATGAGTCCCGACCGGTGGACATTGGGCTGTGGCGCTACCGGGCGCAGGTACGGCGGGTCGTCGATGGCGACACGCTAGACCTCGACGTCGACCTCGGCTTCCACCTGCGCGCCCTCATCCGGGTCCGCCTGCAGGGTGTCGACACGTGGGAGGTGCGCGGCCCGGAACGCCCGGCGGGTCTCGAGGCGAAGGCGTTCGTCGAACGATGGCTCGAGGTCGACCAGGACCATGTGATCGTCGAGACGACCAAGACCGGGAAGTTCGGGCGGTGGCTCGCCCGGATCACCCGACCTAGCGACGGCGCCGACCTCGGCGTCGACCTCCTCGCCGCCGGGCACGGCGTCGCGGTCGACGACCACGGGCGGAGGCTCCGGCGATGACGGTCACCCTCGTCGGAACGCCGACATCGACCGGTCTCAAGGAAGTCACGTCGTTCACGTTCTCGCACACGGTCCCGGCCGGGCAGGCCGACACCGTTCTCGTCGTCGACGTCGGCGCCCGCGCCGCGCACGCCACCGCCGTCACCTTCGCCGGGCAGTCCCTCACCAAGGTCGTCGGTGACACGACCGGCACGGCCCGCATGTCGACATGGGTGCTCGTCAATCCACCGACCGGGGCGGGCACCGTGTCGGTCACCCTGTCCGCGTTGGCCGGGTTCGTCGTCGCCGGTGCACGGACCTTCGCCGGTGTCGACCAGTCCACCCCGGCGCCGACCTCGGCGTCGAACGCGGGGACGTCGAACGCCCCGTCCGTCGACGTGGCCTTCGGCGAACTCGAGGGTGGTCTCGTCGTCGACGCCGTCTACCTCAACGCCCAAACGAACACACTCACCCCGACCTCGGGCACCACCGACTGGTCCGCCACGATCGAGACCCAACCGGGTCGGGGCGCCCACCGGACCCCGACCACCACCGGGACGTTCACCGCCGGGTGGACCGCCGGTAAATCGGGGTCGTGGTCCTGCACCGCGATCGTGCTGCGTCCATCCGCGGCGCATCTCGCCGAGGTCGCCGTCGCCGGGTCCGACACCGCCGTCGGGTCGGTGACGGCGAACCTCGCCGCCCCCCTTGAGGTCGGGGACGTCCTCCTCGTCGCCGGGACGGTCACCGGGTCCGACGAGGCCCTCCTCGTCGCCACCGCCACCGGGGTGACGTTCACCGTCCAGGCGGGGGCCGGGCAGTCCACCTTCGAGACCGGCATCCGCTTGTTCTCGGGTGAGGTCACGTCGGGAGGGGCGACATCGGTGACCCTCACCCGGTTCGCCGGGTCGGCACCGCTGGGTCTCGTCGTCGCCGTCTACCGCGGCTACGGGTCGTCGCCGACGTTCTCGGCGACCGCGACCGCGTCGGCCGACGCGACCGGGACCATCCAGTCCGTCACCCACACGGCGACCGCGGACAATGACCCCCTTCTCGGCGCCGGGGTCGGGGCGGGTGCCGGGTCGGCGCTCATCATCGTCAACCCGGACGGGTCGATCGCCGAGACCAAATCGTCCGGTGGCGTCAACATCGACACGGTCGGTCGGGCGACGAACGACGCCGGTCGCACCGCGGGCACCACCGTGTCCCTGTCGCTCACGTCGGCGACATGGCGGTCCGCGGGCGCGGTCTCGTTCAACGTCGGCGGCGGCGGCACGAACTACACCCGCACCGCGGCGGAGACGGTCACCCCCGCCGACGCCGGGCCGCAGGTGGCGACGACCGGCCGGGCCGGCGCGGAGACGACCGCCCCCACCGACTCGGGGTCGCAGGCGGCGACCAGTGTCCGCGCCGGCGCGGAGACGACCACCCCCGCCGACGCCGCGGCGGCGACCCTCATCATTGCCGCTACCGCATCGGAGACGGTCACCCCGACTGACGCCGTGTCGGGGAGCGGTTCGTCGGCGCGGTCCGCCGCCGAGACGGTGACCCCCACCGACGCGGGATCGACCACGTCGACGACCGCCCGGTCGGGCGCGGAGACGGTCACCCCCACCGACGCCACGGGCGGCGCCCACACGGCCTCGAGAACCTCGACCGAGACGGTCGCACCGGCGGACACCGGGTCCACCACCGTTACCGGCGGCGGCACCCTCACCCGCACCGCGGCGGAGACGGTCACCCCGACCGACACCGTGACCGGAGTGTCGACGACCGCCCGGTCGGGCGCGGAGACGGTCACCCCCACCGACACCGGGTCGCAGGTGGCGACGACCACCCGCGCCGGCGCCGAGTCGGTCGCCCCCGCCGATGGGGTGGTCCCAGTTTCGGGGACCGTTAGGTCGGGCGCGGAGACGGTCACCCCCGCCGACGCCGGGTCGCGGGCGGCGGCCGCCTCGAGAACGACGGCGGAGACCGTCGGCCCGACGGACGGGGCGTCGACTGTCCTGGGGGGCGGCACGAATCACGTCCGCACGGCGGCGGAGACGGTCGGCCCGACCGACACCGGGTCGGTGGTCCGTCAGTCGGCCCGCACCGCCGTCGAGTCGGTCACCCCGACCGACGTGGGATCGGGCACGTCGACGGTCTCGAGGTCGACCGGGCCGGAGTCGGTCACCCCGACCGACACGGCGACCCCGCAGGTCTCGACCCGCACCACCCGGACAGCGGCGGAGTCGGTCACCCCGACCGACACGGCACCGGTGTCGGCGACGTCGACCCGCCTCGCCGCCGAGTCGGTCGCCCCCGCCGATGGGGCGTCGGTGTCGGCGGCGATGGTCGTCCTGGCGGCCGAGACCCTCACCCCGGCCGACATCCTGCGGGTCGGCGGGTCGGTCGCCGCGGACGTGTCCGCCCCCGGATGGGTCACGGCCCGGTCCCGGGCGCGGGTCGTCGGCGTATCCGCCCCGGTCATCGTCCAGGTCCGTCGTCGTGCGGGCGTAGTAGGCTCCCCGTCATGAGCGTCGCCGCAGTCCCGATCCCGTCGGTGTCCGCCGAACAACTCGAGGTCACATGGGGCGATACCGTCGACCCGACCGCTGGGAACGCCGAATACGCCGTCGTCGCCAATGGGACGACTCCGTCGTCGGGGGACTGGAGGTCGGCGACATTCGGGACATGGGACCCGTCCGCGAGCCAGGTCACGATCACGACCGGGGTGGTCGGGTCGCCGTCGTCGGGCGCGACCGTCGACGTGGACATCTCGGGCGCGACCGTGTGGGACCTGTGGGTGCGGGTCGTGGGGTCGTCCGAGCGACCGGCCCGGCTCGCCGCCACCCTCGTCGTCACCCCCTAGGTCCGCGCCGGCGGCGCCGCCGGGGACTATTGTCGGGGTCGCCACCCGGACCGTCTCGGGCGAAGGCACCAACCATCATCTCCCTCGGGGCGTCACCCGCCCCGACCGGCCGTAAGGGGAAGGCGACCCATGGTCGGGGCGGGTGACAACTCGAGGGGGGAACATCTCGAGGACATGTCCCGGGCCGCACGACCCGCACCCGTCGAGGGTGGACCCCGGACCCGGGACCCCCAAGGTCGACGCGGGGAGCGAGTCGTGCGGATCGTCAAGGCCGAGGTCCACCTGAAGGAACGGGACCTTGAGCGCGCCGCCGCCGGGGACCTGACCGAATATCTCGCCCGGGTCGGTCGCCGATGGGTCGACATCGCCGGTCGGATCGTCCCCGTCGACACCGGCGACCTCCGCTCGACGCTCCGCTATGACGTCAAGACCAAGGGCTCGGAGCCGGTCCTCACGTGCCGGGCCGGGGGCGTCAAGGGCGCCGTGACCGGCCGGGTCGTCGACTACGCCGTCTACGTCGAGAACGGCACGTCCCGCCAGCGAGCCCAACCCTACATGCGCACCTCGTTGCGCTACGTCGCCACGGTGTTGGGCGTCCGCATCGAATGGAAGGCGGGGATGGGGAGGTGAGACATGGTGCTCGTCACCGGTGAGCAGGTCGCCGTCGAATGGGTCCGGGCCGTGGGCGCCCCGGTCGACTCGTCCCTCGTCGCCACCCGCCTCCCGCGGACATGGGACAACGACACGTTCGGCGCGTCCGGGTTCGTGACCGTCTGGTCCGTCGACTCCGGGCACCGGCACGACACGACCCGCAGGGTGACCCTCGCCGACGTGTCCACATGGGCGTACCGCCCCGGCGGGGCCGATGTCCGCCCCAACTGGGGTCTCGCCTCGCAACTCGCCACCGCCGTCGAGGCGGCCGCCCTCGACAATCCACGCCGCACGGTCTCCCCGCCGGGCGGGACCGTGCTCGTCGAGGACGTCCACGTCGTCACCGGTCCCCGGCGGATGTCCGACCCGTCGGGTCTCGCCCGGTTCGTCGTCGGACTCATGTTCACCTGGCACGCCGCATAGGAGGTCACCATGCCTGTCGATATCGACTCGATCCCGCCCGACGAACTCGCCGAACTCGCCGCCCGCGGCCATGCCGCCGCCCTCGCCCGTCTCGAGGGCGGCGCGAAGCGCACCAAGTCCACGGCCCACAAACGCGCCGCCGCCGAGGACGTCACCCCCGGCGACGACACGTGACCCAACCCGAACACCTGACCCAGGAGGCCACCGATGGCTGTGACCGTTTCCAACCTCGTCCAAGGCCCGGCGACAATGTACGTCGGGGCGTTCGGGGCCGCCGAACCCGCCCCGTCCGCGGTCGGCACCGCGCCCGACTCGAACACGTGGACCGACGTGGGGGCGACCCGGGGCGGAGTCATGCTGCGCTTCGCGCCCTCGTTCTCCGAGTTCGAGGTCGACCAGTTGGTCGACAAGGCGGGCGCCCGACTGGTGTCCCGCGAGTTCACGCTCGTCACCGAACTCGCCGAGGCGACACTGGCGAACCTCGACATCGCCTTCAACGACACGGTATCGGCGTCCGGGTCGGGCTACGACTCGCGTGAACCGGCGGACCCGTCCGCCGCTGTCGACCCGACCTACCGGGCGTTCATCGTCGACGGGTGGGCGCCGGGCGCCGGGAAGATGCGGCGCATCATCGTCCGCCGTGCCCTCCAGGTCGCCCAGTTCGAGGCCGCCTACCGGCGAGACGACGAGACCGTGTTCCCGGTCGAGTTGCGCGCCTACTACGTGTCCGCCTCGATCCGGCCCCTCGAGATCATCGACCAGTTGTGACCTGACCAACCGACCCCGGTCCCAAGCGGAGCCCTGACATGTCAGACACCAAGAACACCGCCACGCCGCGTCTCGTGCGGCGACCCACCCGCAACGAACCCGATGAGCGCATCATCGTCGAAGTGGTCACCGACCCGGACACCGACCCCCCGGCGACGACCCCCATCGTCGTCGATGTCGCCAACGTCCCGGTGTCGGCCCTCATGCGGTTCATGCGGGCGGTCGGGCGCAACGAACTCGAGGCCGTCGCCCACCTCCTCGACGACCTCCTCGGCGAGGAACAAATGCGGCTCGTCGAGGAGGCGGCGACATCGTTCGCCGACATCCGCCTCGTCGCCAACCGCCTCCTCGATGTCCTCCTCAGCGTCCGATGACCGGGGCCTGATCCTCGATGCCGACATCGTGCGTCGGGTGGCGCGGGTGGCGTGGCTCGCGGACGACGACGAACTACGCCGGGCGCACGAGGCGGACCTCGCCGTGTGGGGCGTCGCCGGTGGCCTCCGGGTCTCCACCGGGTGGGCGGTCGCCGAGTTCGCCGGCGCGTGGGACGGCGCCGTCCGCCGCCTCCTCGCCGCCCGCGTCCGGGGTCGTGACATGACGACGCCTCGGCGTCCACCCGACGCCCCGGTGACGGTCGACGCCGCCGCGCTCCCCGCCCTCACCGGTGGCATGGTCGCCTACCGTCGTGTCGACACTGGAGACATCCCATGAGCAACACCGTCGGCGAAGCCAAACTCATCATCGTCCCCGAGTTCGACCGGAAGCGCACCAAGGAACTCGGCACGGTGATCAAGGACGAGTTCTCGGACGCCTGGCGGAACTCCGGCATCCGCCGCCAGGGCCGCCGCCTCATCGGCGAGATGCGGGACGGCATCATCGACGAATCATCCAAGATTCTCGCCGGGGGTGTCCTATCGTCGGTCGGGTTGTCGTTCGTCGAGGAACTCGGCGCACCGCTGGAGCAAATCGAGACCAAGGTCGCGACCGTGTTCGGCGACACCCGCGACGAGATCGAGGCGTGGGCCGCCAACAATGCTCACTCGTTCGGGCTGACCCGCCGCGAGTTGCTCAAGGTGTCGGCCGACTTCGCCGACCTCATCGTCCCGATGGGCGCCACCCGCGAGCAGGCCGAGTCGATGACCGAGCAGGTGGTCGGTCTCGCCGGGGCGCTGTCGGAGTGGACCGGCGGGGAACGCTCGGCGGCCGAGGTCGCCCACATTCTGTCGTCGGCGATGCTCGGCGAACGCGAGGCACTCAAGGGACTCGGCATTTCGATCCGGGAGGCCGAGGTCCAACAACGGGCGCTCGCGATCGCCCAGGCGGACGGCCGGGACCAGGTCACCCAACTCGACCGGGCGCTCGCCACCCAGCAACTGATCTTCGCCAAATCGAAGGACGCTCAACGGGCGTTCGCCGAGGGGTCCGACACCCTCGCCCGCCGCCAGGCCGAAGCGAGGGCCAAACTCGCCGAGACCCGCGAGGAACTCACCGAAGCCCTCGTCCCGGCCGTGTCCGTCATGGCGGACCAGTTGTCGAAGTTCGCCGGGGGGGTCAACACGGCGACCCAGTTCCTCACCCACCATGTCGAAACCCTAATGGTGCTGGGCGCCACCGTCGGCGGCGGGTTCCTGACCGCCAAACTGGGTCTCGCCGCCGCGTCGATGAGCCGATTCGTGGTCGAAATGAAACAGGCGATCGAAGCGGCCGGTGGTCTCCGCTCCGCCATCTCGCAAATGTCGAAGTTCAACTTCGCCGCCGCCGGGGTCGGCGCCGCCCTCGGTGTCGCCACCTTCGCCGTCATCAAATGGCGCAAGGCCCAGCAGCAAGCCCGGGAACGGGTCGAACGCCTCACCGAGTCGCTGCGCACCCAGGCGGGCACCATCTCCGTCCTCGCCGACGGATGGGAGGACTACATCGCCCAGCAATCCGAGTTCGCGAAGAACAATCAAATCGACGACCTTCGCCGACTCAACATGACGTTCGGCGACCTCCAGGATGTTGTGACCGGCGGGACCGACGGGCTGCGCCGCTTCATCAAGGCGGCCGTCGACGCCGGTGAAATCAGCCTCAAATCCGGGGTCACCGTCGACCAGCTAGCCGAGAACTTCGACAACCTCGAGATCACCGCCGACGGGGTCCGCGACGGATGGGTTCGGCTCGCCGACGGCAACACCGACCTCCTCGACTCGTTGGAGCAAACGATCGAGGCGACCGCCGAGGCGACCCGGAAGGACCTCGAACGGATCGCCGTGATGGACGGCATCCCGGGCGTCATCCGTCAGCAGGTCGACGAGTTGCTCGCCGCGAAGATGTCGACCGTCGACTTCGTAGCCGCCTGGGAACAACTGCGCCCGACCGTCGAGAAATACACGTCGGCCGCCGATGACGCCACCGGCTCGACCGGCGACATGGCGGACACGATGGGCGACGCCGCCGACGAGACCGCATCCCTGTCCGACGAGGTCGACCAGTTGCGCGACGCCCTCGACGACTTGTTCGGCGCCCAGCAGGACGTCGACGAGGCGACCTTGGACCTCCTCGACAAGTTCGACAAACTCACCGAGGCGGCCGCCGAAGCCGAAGGCCAAACGTCGATCTACACCGAGTCCGGTCGGCGGCTCACCGAACGCGCCCGGGACGCGGCGTCCGCCATGCGGGACCTCACCCTCGCCGAACTCGCCAACGGCGAATCCCTCGACATGGTCCGCGAGAAACAGGACCGGCGAATCGACCGGCTCCGCCGCGAACTCGAGCAGGCCGGGTTCACCCGGTCCGAGATCGAGGACCTGATCGACACCTACGCCCTCGTCCCCGACGAGGTCGCCACGGACATCATCGCCAATCACGAGGACGCCGACACGGCGGTCAGCGAGTTCCGGCGCCGACTCGACGAACTCGACGGGCGGACCGTCGCCGTTAGTATCGCCATGCAACCCGGGCACGGTCACCCGTCGGGGGTCGCGACCGACATCGCCCCGTCGTCGACCGTGGTGCTCCCACCCCCACCGGACACGCTGCGACGCCGTGCCCGTGGCGGTCTCGTCCGGGGCGGGCACCCGGCGATCGTCGGCGAGGTCCCCGGACAGGACGAACTCGTCCTCCCGATCGCCCGCCCCGCCGACCTCATGGCCCTCGTCAAGGCGTTCGGCGGCGACGACCGGCCCCGCATCCAGGTCGGCGACATCAACGTCACGGTCACCGGCGGCGACGTCGACCCGTGGCAGGTCGCCCGCGAGGTGCGGGACACCATCGTGAGACTGGAGGCCGCGCACCGATGACCGCACTCGTCCAGGACGTCACCATCGGGTGGGTCCGCCTCCACGAGGTCCTCGCCGCGCCCCGTCTCGGCACCCGGGGCGGGGTCGCCGCCCTACGGGTCTCCGGCGAGGATTCCTCGCCGGGCATCGACGGTCTCACCGCCGCCCAGGTCGACGACCGCATCCGTGGCATTCTCGCCCTCGCCGAGTTCCGGGACCCGGTCCCGGTCACCTTCGACACCGAGTCGGTCGCCGACGCCTGGGCGCGGGTCGTCGCCGTCGACGTCTCCCCGGCGACCTTCACGAACGTCGTCCGGGCCGCGTCATGGTCGGTCGACCTCGAGGTCGTCGCCCACGGCACGGCACGTCTCGGGCAGCACTTCCGGGACCTCATGCTGGGCGCCTCGCCGACGAGATGGTGGGCGCCCCCGGCCGGCGCGACCGGGATCGACGCCGGGACCGGTGTCGTCCCCTCGAAGGTCTCGAGGTCGTTGTCGACCGGCGGGACGATCGACGTGTGGACCGGGGTGGGGTCGGTGTCGCCGTGGTCGGCGACGGTCGCCCCGTCGGGGTGGGCGGCGGGGGGCGTGACCGTGTCGGCCGACGGGACGACCCACCCGGGCCGCCGCGGCACGATCCCGGCGGCCTCGAGCGTCGTGCTCGAGAACGGGGTCACCCGGGTGACGGTCGACCTCACCGCCGGGTGGACGTTCCGGGTCGAGACGTGGGGCGGGACGGCCTGGGAGTCCGCGACGACCTTCGACGTGGATGTCGGCGCCACCGCGGTCGCCGGGTCGAACATCGACCGGGCCGAACTCGTCGCCTGGCGCCCCGACGAGGCGGCGATCCGCCTGTGGACCGAACTCCCGACGGGGGTGACGACGACGGTCGGGTTGAGTCTGCGCCGGGGCGCCCGACTGGTCGGTGTCACCGCCCGCACCGGGTCGGCCGCCAATCTCGCCGGCGGCCCGACGACCGGCACCGGGACCGCATCGGGCACCTACGTCGTGTCCGCCGACGACGGGTCCGGGAACGCGTGGATGGTCGGGTCGTCGACCGCGACGGTCGGGGCGTCGGGCGTGTCGGCGACCGCGGCGACGACGATCGCCGCCTACGCCGGACTCGTCAACGGCGGGTCGGGCGCCGGCGCGGGTGACACCGCAGCGGACCTCGACGCCCAGGCCCGGGGCGCAGCCATCCTCGGCGGGGTGACGGTCCGGTGAGTTGGTGGCATCTCGTCCACCGGGGCCTCGGCGCCTTCGAGGTCACCGTCAACGGCCCGGTCGACGTCGACCCCTACGACCATGTCGTCATCTTCGACGGTCCCGTCCCCCCCGACGAGGTCGACGACACGATGCTCGCCTCCGCCCGGTTCGTCGGCCCGGTCCGCGAAGTCGAGCGGTCGTCGACCGGGTCGACCGTCATCCGTGGCTCCTCGATGGTCGCATGGCTCGGCGACGAGGACGGCAAGGGGTCCGTCCCCGACACCATCGACCACCAGACAGGCGGCATGACGTTCGCGCAGGGCGTCCGCTGGCTCCTCCCGATGGACGGGTCGATCATCGAAGGCACCATCACCTCGACCCCGTCGGGCACCGGATTCCCGCTCCGCGGAGTGTGGGACCCCCGCACCGCCGTGACCTACTTCGTCGACCAGTTCACCGACGCCGACTGGCGGGTCACCCTCGACGGGAAACTCGACGCCGGGCTCGAGTCCGAGTTGTTCGTGACGACCCCCCGGGCCGTCATCTCGCCGCGGGTCGACAGCGACGACGTCGGTCTCATCGCCGGGGGCGGCCTCCTGGCGACCACCGTCGACGGGCGGGACATGTCGACCAAGGTCAAGTTGTTCGGCTCGAGGATCGACGCCACCGGCGAGTTCATCGTCACGACCGCCACCCCCTCCTCGGCGCCGACCGTCACCCACATTCACGGCACCGCCGCCGACCGGGTCCGGATCATCAACGAGTCGGCATCGGTGTCCGGCGCGGCGTCGGCCCGCGCCCAACTCCAGGCGAACCGGTTCGGGCACTACAAGACCGGGGTCACCCTGTCGTCGGTGTCGCATCGTCTCGCCGGCGCGGCCGACCCCGGCGACTACGTCTACGTGTTCGACCCCGACATCGGTCTTGTCGACACCACCAACGAGGTCCCCCTCGACGGGTCGATCATCACCCCCGTCAAGACCCGCCTCACCGCCGTGCGGGCCGACGTGACACCCGAGGCCACGGTCATGCTGCGCCGCGGGGACGGCACATGGGTCGACATCACGCCGCGGGTGACCGGCCGGTCGACCCGGGTCGAGTGGACCGTCGGCGGCCCGTCGGGGGTCACCACCGCCGAACTTCCCCCCGGCATCCCCCGGGACGCCTCGATCACGGTCACCACCCCCGGCACCGACACCACCATCCCGAACCCGCCGACCCTCACCCCGCCCTTCACCACATGGACCCACCGCGGGTCGGTCGGCGTGGACGTCGCCGCCGTGCGGGTCACATGGACCCTGCCCACGACGAACACCGACGCCTCGCCCCTCGCGGACGGCGCCGCCGTCATCGTCCGCTGGCGCAAGACCGGCGACACCGACTGGTCGACCACCACCTCCCCCGGGTGGGTCACCTCGGTCGTCGTCGACGGCCTCGACCCCGCCTCGTCGGTCGAGTTCCAGGCGGCCGCCCTCGACGCCTACGGCAACGTCTCGGCGTGGACCTCGACGACGACGGTCACCGTCGCGGGTGACACGGTCGCCCCGTCGACCCCGTCGGCGCCGACGATGGCCGCGGGTGTCCTCAACGTCCAGGTCTCCCATGACCTCACCGCCGCCGGGGGCGGCAACCTCGAGACCGACCTCGACCATCTCGAGGTCCACCTCGGGACCACGTCCGGGTTCACCCCGTCCGCTTCGACCCATGTCGGCAACCTCGACGCCACCGCCGCCGCCATCGGTGTCGGCGTCGGGGTCGTCGGCACCTTCCCCCGGGTCGACACGTCCGCAGCGTGGTGCAAGGTCGTCGCCGTCGACCGGTCCGGTAACAAGTCCGGCGCCTCGGCGGCGGCGTCGGCGTCGGCGACACTCATCGATACCGCCCACATAACCGACCTCGCCGTCACGACCGCGAAGATCGGGGACCTCGCCGTCACGACCGCCAAGATCGCCGATCTCGCCGTCTCGAACGCCAAGATCGCCGACATCGCCGCCGACAAGATCACGACCGGGGCGATCTCCACGGCGACCCTCACGATCTCGTCGGCCGGGCTCATCCGCTCCGCGAACTACGTCGCCGGGTCGGCCGGATGGGCGGTCACCGCGACGGGCGCCGAGTTCTCCGACGTCACCGTCCGCGGCACCGTGGATGCCGCCACCATCACCGGGTCGACCATCTCCGGCGGCACGATCTCGAGCACGACAATCTCGAGCACGACGATCTCCGGAGGCACGATCACCGGGGCGACCGTCACCGGCGGCACCGTGCGGACCGCCTCGTCCGGGAAACGCGTCGAGATGTCATCCGCCACCAATGGCCTGCGTTTCTACTCGTCGACCGGCTCCGAACGCGCCCGGGTCGAGGTCGACACCTCCGGTCATCTCACCGTCGACAACGTCGGGTCGACTGCTGGCATGTCGTTCACCAGCGAGTTCGTGTCGTTCTCGGCGGTCTCGGACGTGCGGGTGTTCCCGTCCGCATCGTACGGATTCCATGTCGTCGACTCGACGTCGTCGATCGTTTCCGGCCGTGCGATCCAAACGGCGCACCCCTTCGCGGTCGAGTTCTACCGGAAGGACGGGTCGTCGTCCGGCAACGGGATTTGTGTCTGGTACTCGAACTGGTCGACCACCAAGAACCTCGTCTGCGTCAACTACATCACCGGTTCGATTGCCAACGACACCGGGGTGTATGCCTCGCTGTCGGACCGGCGTCTCAAGACCCGCATCCGCGACGCCGGACCCCAACTCGACGAACTCCGCCGACTGCGGGTGCGGAAGTTCAAGCGCACCAAGGGCCTCGCCGATGACGGCAAAGGGGGCGTCAAGATCGTCCGCCGCGGCGCCGCCGCCGACACCCCGGACTGGATCGGCTTCGTCGCCGACGAGGTCGCCGACGTCAAGCCGGGTCTCGTCGACGTCGACGAGACCGGGTACGCCCACGTCAAGGTGTCGCTGCTAATCCCGGTGCTCGTCAAGGCCGTCCAGGAACTCGCCGACCGGGTCGACGCACTAGCGTCACGCCCATGACCGACCACGACCCCACCACTCCACCCGGACCCGACGCGATCGAGGTCGACGCCGTCGCCGTCCTCAACCGGGTCGCGTCGTCCGGCCCGATCGGCGAGGCGCTCGTCCGGGCCGCGATCGCCGAGGAACGTCTCGCCCGGGCGCTCGCCGCCGAGGACACGTGATGCCCGCCTCGCCGCCCTACCTGGGCACGCTACGCCGACTCGACCAGGTCATCCGACCCCGCACCTACATCGAGGTCGGCGTCGACCGCGGGTGGTCGCTCGCCGCGTCGACCGCCGACGTCCGCGTCGGCATCGACCCCGACCCCCACCCGGACCTCCCGACCGTCACCACCGACACCCCCGACATCGACGAGATCATCGACCGGGGACCCGGCTCGGCGTGGCTCGTGCGTCGCCGATCCGACGACGCCGCGGGCGCTCTGCATGACCTCCTCAAGCGACGCCGGGCGCAGTTCGCGTTCGTCGACGGCCTCCACCTCGCCGACCAGGTCATCCGCGACATCGCCATGTTGCGCACCTTCACCGGCCGCGACGCCATCTTCGCCCTACATGACGTCATCCCGATCCAGGGCGGCATGAGTCGTCTACCGCCGCGCCGGCGCGACCAGGCGTGGACCGGTGACGTGTGGCGTGTCGTCCCGACCCTCGCCGCGATGGGCGTCGACGTGGTCGTCGACCCGGTGCCGCCGTCGGGTCTCGCCATCTTCCGGCGCCCCGACACCTTCGACCGTGACGCCGCCCTGCGCCTGCTCACGATCCGCACCCGTGTCACCGCCACGTGGTCCGAGGCGCTCGACCAGGTCATGTCCAGTGCACTCATGGTCGATGACCACCTCATCGCCGACTTCGTCGCCGCCAAGGTGCGGCGCACCGGCGCCAAGTCCGGCGACACGTGACCGCGTCCACGACCGACACGACACCTCACCCCTCCCCCCCCCGTTACGC
>RFFY01000808.1 GCA_003697065.1 Actinomyces sp.
GCCGGCGCTTGACACGAACCGGCGTTTTTGCTATGATAGAGGCCGATCCTGGTCCCGAAAAGGGAGGGGTTTTAATCGCACCTAGAGGTATTGAAACAATGCTGTAGGGAACGTTCAGACATTTGACAACGGAGTTTTAATCGCACCTAGAGGTATTGAAACCTTTTCGTCGGCCGGCGTGCGGCGGTACGCGCCGAAGAGTTTTAATCGCACCTAGAGGTATTGAAACGGGTTGTAGGGTGGGGAGGGAAGGCCCAGCTGCTCGGGTTTTAATCGCACCTAGAGGTATTGAAACATTACTTTCGACATGGCTTCCTCCATGTCTGTGCGGGGGTTTTAATCGCACCTAGAGGTATTGAAACGCTTTATCCCGTGGCCCTCCAGGGCAAACGCTTCTTCTGCGTTTTAATCGCACCTAGAGGTATTGAAACCACTCAACGAGGGAACGGGCACCGGTACGCACTACATCGTTTTAATCGCACCTAGAGGTATTGAAACTTCAGGCATGTCCATACTACCGGTTCATTGCATTCCAGTTTTAATCGCACCTAGAGGTATTGAAACACCCCCAATCTTTCGTAATCCCCGGCGACGGTGATGGTTTTAATCGCACCTAGAGGTATTGAAACCTGCGGAAGGCGTCCCGCATCGAGCAGGTCGGCTCTCGTTTTAATCGCACCTAGAGGTATTGAAACGGCTAAACGATGGCTGATTTTTACAAGAGAGGCAGAAAGTTTTAATCGCACCTAGAGGTATTGAAACCCACCACCGAACTGCCCGAGAGCGGCAGGATCGAAGCGTTTTAATCGCACCTAGAGGTATTGAAACAAGGAAATTTCCCACCCGTACGTCTCATCCGGGTCCATGTTTTAATCGCACCTAGAGGTATTGAAACCCCTTGACGAGCGGGTATATGCGGGCGACTGTGCGCCCGGTTTTAATCGCACCTAGAGGTATTGAAACTGAGTGCGCCGCCTTCAAAGAATGTGCGGACGCCCCTGTTTTAATCGCACCTGGAGGTATTGAAACGGGCCGCGAGGCAACCATCGACGGCTCGTAACGGCGCAGGTACTCACACCGACACCCATCCACCCCAACACCCACCCATCCCAACACCCACCCATCCCAACACCCACCCACACCCCCCGAGCCACCCCGCCGCACGTCCTCCCGCCGCCCTTCCCCCTTGCCTCTCTCGTGCCCACCCGCTATGTTGCCCGGCGTCGCGCTCACGTCGTCGAACGAGGCCCCATGCCCGCACGGCCCTACCGGCTCATCGTCGTCCTCGGTGCCACGCCCCAGATCCTCACCGAGACGATCTGGTCGCTGGCACGGCAGCAGGACCCGCCCTGGCTCCCCGTCGCCGTCGACGTCCTCACCACCGGCGTCGGCCAGGCCTTCCTGGACGCCCTCCTGCTCGGGCGCCCACGGCGCCACCCCCTCACCGGGCGGCCCATCCCCGCCCGCGATCACTGGACCCCCTTCTGCCACGACGTCCTCGACGGCGCCACCCCGCCTCTGATCCCCCATCTCCCCCGGCGCGCCGACGGCTCCCCCCTCCCCGACATTCGCAACGCCGACGACGACGGCCGCTTCGCCGACCTCTGCTACCGCCTCGTCGCCGAGCGAACCCGCCAGGCCGGCGACCTGCCCGTCGTGGGCTCCGTCGCCGGAGGGCGCAAGACGATGAGCGCCCACCTCATGACCGCCTTCGCCCTCTTTGCCCGCCCGCAGGACCGCCTCGTCCATGTGCTCGTCAACCCGCCCGACCTCGAGCACCGCCCGGATTTCTTCTACCCGGACGAGGACGCCGGCGCAGCGGCCCACCTCGACCGCGTCGAACTGCTCTTTCCCCGGTTGCGGAGCCTGCTGGGTCAGCACCTGCCCGCCCCGGACCGGGAAGACCCGGCCCGCTACGTGCGCGAACGTCTCGCCGTGCCGGGTACGCCCGGCCCCCCGGCCCGCCTGACCTGCCAGCTGGCGCCCCGGGCCCTCGGCGGCTGCCGCCTGGACCTCGAGGACGCCGCCGGCGCCATCCTCGAGACGATCCCGCTCCGCCCCACCGACGCGGCCACGCTGCTCGTCCTGGCCGAGGCCACGCGCGAGGCCGGAGGCCCGGTCCCGAACACCGGCCTGGTCGAGAATGCCGCGGTCGAGGCCCGGCGTGCCGCGGTCGTCCGCTTCTCCGGACGTTACGACCCCCCGACGCCCTGGACGGCCACGGATGACATCAGCAAGCAGGTCAGCCGGCTCAATGCACGGCTCCGGGCACATCCGCTGGCCGCCGCCCACCTGGCCGTAGAGGCCCACCTCGAGCCCGAGGCCACGCGCTACGGCTGGCCCACCGCGCTACCGCCCGTGCGGGTCGTCACCCCCCTCCCCGGCGACACATCGCCCTGGCCCTTCGCCCACCTGCCCCTGGACGTCCGCCCCCCCCCCCCCCCCCCCCCCCCCCCCCGCCCCGGCCCCTTTACCCCCCCCCCACCCCCCCAAACCCAAAAGGA
>RFFY01000154.1 GCA_003697065.1 Actinomyces sp.
CCCGGGGGGCGGGGGGGTCTGGTCGGTCACGGGGAGACTCCGGCGTAGGGGATGCCGGCGAGATGGGTCATCTCCCGCTCGGCGGTGACGAGGTCGTCGACGTTCAGGTCGGCGAGACGGGCGTGGCCGCAGGCCCGGGCCAGCACCGCCATCAACTCGGTGGCGGCGGTGAGGAAGCGGGTGAGGCGTTCGGCCGCCTCGTCGACGGGCAGGCGGGCCCGCAGGTGGGGCTTTTGGGTGGCGATGCCGACGGGACAGTTGTCGGTGGCGCAGGCCCGCATCCCCAGACAGCCGATGGCCTGCATGGCGGCGTTGGCCACGGCGACGGCGTCGGCACCGAGAGCCAGGGCCTTGGCCATGTCGGCGGGGGTGCGCAGGCCGCCGGTGACGATCAGGGTGACCTCGTCGGCACCGCGGGCGTCGAGGTGGCGCCGCGCCCGGGCCAGGGCGGGGATGGTCGGCACCGAGATGTTGTCGCGGAACAGGGCGGGCGCCGCTCCGGTGCCGCCGCCCCGACCGTCGAGGATGACGTAGTCCACGCCCAGCTCGCAGGCGGCGTCGAGGTCGGCTTCGACGTGCTGGGCGGACAGCTTCACCCCCACGGGGATGCCCCCGGACTCCGAGCGCACCCGGGCGAGGAAGTCCCCGATGTCGTCGAGGGTGACGAGGTCGACGAAGGTGGCCGGGGAGACGGCCGGGGTCCCCGGTTCGAGACCGCGCACCTCGGCGATGCGTCCCTGGACCTTGACCCCGGGCAGATGCCCGCCCGTCCCCGTCTTGGCGCCCTGGCCGAACTTGAGGTGGAAGGCGTCGATCTCACCCACCAGGTCCCACGACCAACCGAACCCGCCCGAACCCCGTTCGAACACGTAGCGCGACGCGGCCCGCCTCTCCTCGGGCAGGCTGCCGCCCTCGCCCGAGCAGGTGGCGGTCCCCGCCCCCGACGCCCCCTTGGCCAGGGCGACCTTGGCCTCCGCCGACAGGGCCCCGAAGCTCATGTCGGACACGATGACCGGGATGTCGCACACCAGGGGCCGGGCGGCAGCGGGCCCGATGACGACACGCGTGTCGACCGGGTCGTCGTCGAGCAGGGGCCGCCGGTGGAGCTGGGCGGTGACGAACTGGATCCGGTCCCACCCCGGGAGCTGGTCGCGGGGGACCCCCATCGACACGATGGGGCCGTGGTGCCCGGTGCGGGTGAGCCCGTGGCCGGCCAGCTCGCGGATGAAGCCGACGTGGGGTTCGACCGGGTCGCCGTGGGGATCGCGGTAGCGCCCCTGGTAGTCGCTGTCGTCGTAGGGCTGGGGGTGGCGGCGGGCGAAGGCCGCCACCTCGTCGCCGTCGACGAAGAGCTCACCGTCGACGAGCCAGGAGCGGAAGCGCTCCAGCCGCTGACGCTCGTCGTAGGCCGAGATCCCCGTCCGCCACCGGTAGTCCCAGCCGTGCAGTCCGCAGACGATGTCGTCACCCCGGCGGGTGCCGTCGGCGAGCAGGGCGCCCCGGTGCAGACACCGGCCGTACAGGACGGCGTGCTCGTCGCCGTCGCCGACCACGACCAGATCGACACCGGCGACGCGAGCGGCGACGAGGCCGCCGGTGGCCAACTGGTCTCGGGTCGCGACACGGACGGGACGTCCGGTCGCCGGATCGTCGTGCATCTCGGCTCCCAACCCTTCCACATCCCCGCCTCTTCCCGCCCGGGTGTCCTAGCGTGCGGGGGCGTGAGCCGATCCCCCGCCCCTCGTCGGAACCGGCCGCGACCGGCCGCCGAGGTCGACGTGGTCGTGGTGGGAGCCGGGATCGTGGGGCTGGCCACGGCCCGGGCCCTGGTGGCAGCGGGCCACCGCGACCTGGTGGTGATCGACAAGGAGGCCGCCCCCGCCCGCCACCAGACGGGACGCAACTCAGGGGTCGTCCACTCCGGCATCTACTACCGGCCCGGCTCGGCCAAGGCCCGCCTCGTGGCCCGGGGGCGGGAGCTCCTGGCCGCCTTCTGCGCCGACCACGGCCTGCCCCACGAGCTGTGCGGGAAGGTGATCGTCGCCGTCGACGAGGGCGAGCTCGGTCGCCTCGCCGACCTCGAGGAGCGGGCCCGGGCCCACGGCATCGCCACCACTCGGCTCGACGCCGCGGGGCTACGGGCCCGTGAGCCCCACATCGCCGGGGTGGCTGCCCTCCACGTGCCGTCCGCCGGCATCACCGACTTCGCCGGGGTCGCCCGGGCCCTGGCCGACGAGATCACCGACGCCGGCGGCGCGCTCCGACTCGGCGAGCCCGTCGTGGCCCTCGACTGCGGACCCGACTCGGTGACCGTCACCACCGCCACGACCACGATCACGGCCCGGTCCCTGGTCAACTGCGCCGGCCTGTACGCCGACCGCCTGGCCCGGGCCGCCGGGGCCGACACGGGCGGGGTCCGCATCATGGCCTTCCGGGGCGAGTACGCCGAGCTGGCGCCGGCGGCCCGTCATCTCGTGCGGGACCTCGTGTATCCCGTACCCGATCCGGCCTTCCCCTTCCTCGGGGTCCACCTCACCCGCATGGTCGACGGCTCGGTCCACGCCGGCCCCAACGCCGTCGTGGCCCTGGCCCGCGAGGGCTACCGCTGGCGGGACATCTCTGCCCGAGACACCCTCGAGGTGGCCCTGTCGCCCCGCACCTGGCGCCTCGCCCGGCGCTACTGGCGCACGGGCCTGGGCGAGGTCCACCGGTCCCTGTCTCGACGGGCGTTCCTGCGGGCCCTGCGTCGCCTCTGCCCCGAACTCGGTCCCGACGACCTGACCCCGGCGGGCAGCGGGGTGCGGGCCCAGGCCATCGACCGGCGTGGGCACCTCCTCGACGACTTCGCCTTCGCCGAGGGACCACGCTCGGTCCACGTGGTGAACGCCCCGTCGCCGGCGGCGACCGCCTCACTCGCCATCGGCGCCGAGATCGCCGCCCGCCACGAGCGCCTCGTGGCCTGATCCCACCGCGGCGTCGGCCGCCGCGGGTGGCGTGTCGATCCGGTCACCGTCGCGGGCGCCCACCACCGTGCGCCACAGGGTCACCCAGCCCGCGGGTTCGGCCCCGGTGCGGTGGGCGAGCCGCCGGACGCGCGTCGCCGCCTCGTCGGCGCGTGCCGCGGCCCCGACGAAGCCGGACAGCACCTCGTCGGCCACGGCGACGAGAAGGGGAAGGAGCCGGTCGCCGGCGGGGACGGCGGCGGCAGCGGCCTCGACGTGGGCGACGAGGTCGTCGGTGTCACCGTGGCGGGCGGCGGCGGCCGCCGCCGCCAGATGGGCCATGACCCGGTCGATCGGGGTGGCGGCCGGATCGTCGTCGACCGTCTCGAGCACGCTTCGGGGATCGGCGCCGGCGGCGACCTCGGTGAGGGCGACGGCGACCCGGCCCCACGGGGCGTCGGTGTCGTCGATGGTGGCGAGGCGGCGCCGGGCCTCGGGGAGGTCGCCGGACTGGAGCGCCACCAGGGCGGCGGCGACGAGGCGTTCGGACGACCCGGTCTGACGGGGGTCGAAGCCGGCACCTTCGAGAGCCAGCCCGCCCAGGTGGCGGCGGGCCTCCCCCACGTCGCCCGCCATGATCGCCGACACGGTGGCGCCGAGGTGCACGAGGGCGGTCGGCGGGCCCCCCGTCGGCATGGCGCGCAGGGCGTCGCGCAGGGCACGCAGGCCCTCCTGCACCCGCCCGGCGTGCACCAGGGCCCGCCCGTACAGGACGGCCGCCTGGGCGGTGCCGAGGGTGTCGGTGCCGGGCTGGAGGATCGCCCGGGCCTGCTCGCCGCGTCGCACCGCCTCGTCGACACGGCCGGTCCACAAGGCGGCGACACCCAGGGCGACGAGCATCATGCCCTGGGCCCAGCGGTCGCCCCGGTCGCGGGCGTCGACGAGTGTGAGTCCGGCCAGCTCCTCGCCCTCGGCGAAGCGTCCCTGGCTGATGCGCACGTAGGCGAGCAGACCCCGCGACCAGGCCATCCCGACCGGGTCGTCGAGGGCCTCGAAGGCGGCCAGGGCCTCGGCGAGGCGGGTCTCGGCCTCCTCGAGGTGACCCCGCACGAAGCTGATCCAGGCCAGGCTCTGGCGGGCCCAGGCGATCCCGACCCGGTGGCCGACACTGTCGTAGGCGGCGAGGGCCGACAGGATCGAGTGCTCGGCGTCGTCGTGGCGGCCGAGGAAGAGCTGCACCATCCCGCAGCGCCGCACCGTGTCGCCCGCCAGGACCGGATCGTCGAGTTCGGCGGCCGACGCCAGGGCCTCCTCGGCGCGGGCCAAAGCGGTGTCGAAGTCGCCCGTCCACTGGGACAGTTCGCTCTCGACGAGTGCGGCCCTGACCTCCAGAGCCGTGTCGGGCGTGGCCGCCAGCAGAGCCTGGGCCTCGGCCAGGTCGCGGCGGACGCGGCCCAGATCGAGGGCCCGCAGGGCGACTTCGGCCCGGTCGACGAGCAGGGCCGCCCGCCGCCGGTCGGCGGGGTCGAGGAGGTCGAGGGCCAGCCCGTAGAGCTCGAGGGCCCGGGTGTGGGCCGATGCCCCGGACACCGCACGGGCGGCTTCGAGGGTCCAGGCGATGGCGCGGTCGTCGAGGTCGGGGCCCAGGCCGTCGACCCCGTCGAGCTGGCGGGCCAGGTCGGCGGCCCGCCGCAGGTGATGAGCGACGGCCTCGGCTGCCGCGATCCCCCGCTGCTCGAGGTGGTCGGCGATCCCCACATGGAGCAGGGCGCGCTCGGTCTTGGTCAGGCGTCCGTAGGCGACGTCGCGGATGAGCGAGGAGGGGAACCACCAGTGGCGACCTGCCGTCTCGATCAGGGCCGCCCGCTCGAGGCGGGCGAGGGTGGCGCCCACGTCGATCCCGGGCGCCAACTGGGCGGCCATGACCTCCAGGGCGCCGACCGGGCCTTCCACGCCGAGCACGGCGGCGTAACCCACGATGGTCAAGGCGTCGGGATCGAGGAGATCGAGACGGGCGGCGATGGCGCTGCGCACGGTGGCGGGGACCTCGTCGCCGTCGGGGCCGCCACCCGCCGCCACGACCCGGGCCAGCTCCTCGACGAAGAGGGGGTTCCCGCCCGAACGTTCGACGATGCGCTCGACGAGGACGGGGTCGGCGTCCTCGCCCAGGACGTGGCGCGCCAGCTCGGCGACGGCGTCGCGATCGAGGGCGTCGACGGTGAGGGTGACGGCGTCGAAGCGCACCGGACGCGGCGACCAGCGTTCGGCCAGGTCGGGACGGGCGGTCGCCAGCACCGCCACCCGCTGGCGGCCGAGGCGGTCGAGGGTCTCGTCGAGGAGACGGAGGACGGCGTCGTCGGCCCAGTGCAGATCGGTGATCCAGATGAGGACCGGGGAGTGGGCGGCCAGGGCGTGGACGTAGGCCCGCACGGCGCGCATCGCCTCCTCGGCGGCCCGCTCGGCGCCGTGGGACACGAGGCGGGCGTCGGCGCCGAACAGGTGCAGGAGCCCGGCCGTGGTCCGGCGTACCTCGGCGTCGTCGGGTTCGGCGCCCAGGACCTCGGCCACCGCGGCGGTCACCGTCCGGGCGACGAGCTCGTCGGAGGCGTCGTCGGGCACCCCGATGTCGGTGCGCAGGGCCGACGCCACGGGCCACCAGACGTTGGCCTCGCCGTAGGGCAGGCACCGCCCGTGCAGGACCCGGGCCCCGTGGCGCTGACGGGCGGCGGCGACGACCTCACCGGCGAGACGGGACTTGCCGACTCCGGACTCGCCGAGGAGGGTCACCAGATGGGCCCGCCGCCGACGGTAGGCATCGGCGATCGCCCCCTCGACCAGGGTCAGTTCGCTGTGACGTCCCACCAGGGGGGCGGCCCGGGGGCGGCGACGCTCGCCGGGCAGACCGACCGGGGCGATCGCCTGCCAGACGGCGACGGGAGCGGACCGGCCCCGTACCTCCATCTCGCCCAGGGGCCGGTAGTCGATGACGTCGACGGTGGCGGCGTGGGTGGCGGGACCGACCAGGACGGTTCCCGGTTCGGCGGTGGTCTGCAGGCGCGAGGCCGTGTTCACGACGTCGCCCATCGCCGTGTAGTCGTCGCCGACGAGGGCGCCGACGAGGACCTCGCCCGTGTTGACCCCGATGCGCAGGCGCAGGTCGACCCCCGAGGTGGCGGCGAGCTCACCCACGGCCCGCTGGAGGGCGAGAGCGGCCCGCACGGCGCGTTCGGCATCGTCGTCGTGGGCCGTCGGCGCCCCGAAGAGGGCGATGATGGCGTCACCGACGACCTTGTCGACCCGTCCCCCGAAGGCGGTGATCTCGTCGGCGAGCCGGGCGAAGCAGCGGTCGACGAGGTTCTTCACGCTCTCGGGGTCGCGTCCCTCCGACAGGCCGGTGAAGCCGACGATGTCGGCGAACAGCACGGTGACGAGACGCCGCTCGTCCACGCGGTGGACGAGTTCGTGGCCGCACGCCGAGCAATAGCGTGCCTCGCTGGTGACGGCCGAGCCGCACGCCGGGCACTGCATGGTCGACCAGCGTACGGGACCCACCCCGCCGAGGTGCGGGCGCACACGGGCGGTGCCCGCCCGACACCGGTCCGGGGCCGCGAGCCGTGGCTCAGTCGGCTCGGTCGAGGGCGGCGATCGCTCCTTCGAGGGTGTCCTCGACCGGCACGATCCGGTCGAAGCCCGTCGTGTGCAGGAGACGGGTCAGGGTGGGGCGGTCGCAGAAGACCGTGACCTTGCCGTCGGCCTCGCGGGAACGGCGGATCCCGCCGATGAGGGCCCCCAGACCGGCGGAGTCCATGAAGGGGACCGCCGACAGGTCGATGACCAGGCGCGGCTCGTTGGCCACCGCCGACAGGGCCTCGCGAAAGCGCGCCACCGTGTAGGCGTCGAGGTCGCCCGCCGGGCGCACCACGACGTGGTCGGCGGACTCGGGTCGGTCGACGGTGATCTCCAGCACGCCGGGAAGCGTACCGGAGTCGTCGGGGGCCCGGTGGGGTCGCGGGGGTCGAGGGCCCGTCGGCCCGGCGCGGTCCGCGAGCTCGGCGCGGTCCGCGAGCTCGGCACGGTCCGCGAGTTCGGCGCGGATCGCCTCGCCGTCGGCGTCGAGGGCCGGCGCCCGGCGACGGATCCGGCCCGGGGTGGCGCCGAGGCGGGCGATCGGTCCGGGCAGGGGGACCCCGTCGACGTCGACGAGCACACCCCGGGCGGCCAGGTGGGGGTCGGCGAGCACCTCGCTCACCCGCTGGACGGGGGCGATGGCGGCGTCGACCCCCGACACGGCGGCGAGCACCTCGTGGCGCGGGCGACGGGCGATCCAGTCGGCCACGGCGGCGTCGACCTCGCGCCGGTGGGCGACCCGCCCCGAGGCGGTGGCCAGCTCGGGTCGACCCCCGAGACCGACCAGGGCCAGGAGCCGCCGTGCCACCGAGTCGCTGGTGGCGCTGACGGCGACCCATTCCCCGTCGGCGCAGCGGTAGACGTTGCGGGGGACGGCGTAGGCGATCTCCGATCCCAGGCGGGGCGGGTCCTCGCCGGACAGGGCGACGGCGGCGGGGAGGGGACCGAGGAGGGAGACCATGGAGGTCAGCAGGTCGACGTCGACGACCTGGCCGACGCCGGAGCGGACGGCGACCAGGGTGGCGAAGGCGGCGACCAGGGCCGTGACCTCGTCGGTGAGGGCGACCGGAGGCAGGGTCGGAGGCCCGTCGGGCGACCCGTTCAGGGCCGCGAATCCCGATCGGGCCTCGGCGATGGTGGCGAAGCCGGGTCGGTCGGCGTCGGGCCCGGTCTGGCCGAACCCGCTCACGCGGACGACCACCAGGGAGGGCTTGCGGGCCCACAGGACCTCGGGCCCCACGCCGAGACGCTCGAGACGCCCCGGCCGGAGGTTCTCGACCACCACGTCGGCGGTGGCGCACAGGTCCAGGAACACGCCACGGTCGTCGTCGTCGGTCAGGTCCAAAGCGATGGAGCGCTTGTTGCGGCCCACCAGCTTCCACCACAGGGTCTCGCCGTCGGGATGACGCCAGCCCATCCGCCGGGTGCCGTCGCCCCCGTCGGGGTGCTCGACCTTGATGACCTCGGCACCGAAGTCGGCCAAGTGGCGGGTGCAGCCGGGGGCGGCGATGACGGTGGCCAACTCGACGACACGCAGGTCCGACAGGGGCATCCCGTCATCATGCCCGCCGATCCCGCGGCTCGGCCCGCCCGGTGCGGCGGCGTTACCCTGTGCGTCGATGGCCGACATCCTGCTCGCCACCGACGCCGACCACCTCCTCGACGAGGTCGATGCCGCTCTCGCCGGTACCCACGTGGTCCACCGCATCCGGCGGGGAGCCGACGTGCTGGCGGCGGTCGAGACCGTCGACCCCGACCTGGTCCTGCTCGACCTGCAGATCGGCAACATGGGCGGGGTGGCGGCATCCCTCGCCCTCCGCCAGGAGGAGGACATGGGCCGCCTGGAGCGCCGGCCCGTGCTCCTGTTGTGCGACAGGGCCGCCGACGTGTGGCTGGCCCGTCATTCCGGCGCGGACGGCTGGCTGATCAAGCCCCTCGACGCGCTCCGCCTGGCCGCCGCCGTCGAGGGTGCCCTCGCCGGCGAGGCCCGCCGGGAGGAACCCGCCCTGCCCTGAGCCCGGTCCCCGTCCACCGGCGTGTCAGGCTCCAGCGGCGCCGGTAACCTCGGGGTCCTGCACACGGGCAGTGGCGCAGGTTGGTAGCGCGCCTCGTTCGGGACGAGGAGGTCGTGGGTTCAAATCCCGCCTGCCCGACCAGACCCTCAGTCCCCGGCACAGTCCCAGAGGGTGCCGGCCGTGGCGACCGCGTCGACCACGACGCAGTTGTCCCTCACCCAGGTCGTCCTCTCGGCGGCGATGCCCGAGTCGACACGACCCCCGCCGCCGGGACCCGGACCCGACCCACCGACCGGGCCCCCACCGCCGGGACCCGGACCCGACCCACCGACCGGGCCCCCACCGCCGGGACCCGGACCC
>RFFY01000155.1 GCA_003697065.1 Actinomyces sp.
GCGGTGCCGACGGGAGAGGTGGTCGCGCCGACCGGGTGCGACCCCGGCCAACGGAGGTGCCATGAAGGCGGTCGTACTCGTCGGGGGTTTCGGTACGCGGCTGCGTCCCCTCACCTTGTCGACGCCCAAGCAGATGCTGCCCGTCGTGGACCGGCCCATGATCGAACACGTCGTCGCCGGTCTGGCCCGTCACGGCGTCGACGAGGTCGTCCTGTCGCTCGGCTACCGTCCCGACGCCTTCACCGACGCCTACCCCGACGGGCGCTGCGCCGGGGTGCGCCTGCGCTACGCGGTCGAACCCGAGCCCCTCGACACGGCGGGCGCCATCCGTTTCGCCGCCGACGCCGCCGGCCTCGACGAGACCTTCGTGGTCGTGAACGGCGACGTCTTCACCGACCTCGACGTCTCGGCGCTGTGGCGTCGTCACCACGAGGTCGGGGCCGAGGCCACCATCGCCCTCACGCCCGTCGACGATCCCTCGCGTTACGGCGTCGTCCCCACCGACCCCGAGGGCCGGGTGCTCGGCTTCGTCGAGAAGCCGCCCCGTGACGAGGCGCCCACCAACTGGATCAACGCCGGCACCTACGTCTTCGAGCCCTCCGTCCTCGCTCGCATCCCCGAGGGGCGCAAGGTCTCGGTCGAGCGGGAGACCTTCCCCGCCCTCGTCGCCGACGGCACCTTGTGGGCCGTGCGCTCCGACGCCTACTGGGTCGATGCCGGCACGCCCGAGACCTACCTCCAGATCCAGCTCGACCTCATCGACGGTCGGCGGGGACCGGCCGTACCGGGCGTCGCCCCCACGGCCCGGGTGGCGCCGAGTGCCACCGTCGACCACAGCGTGGTCATGAGCGGTGCCGAGATCGGTGCCGACGCCCGTCTCGTCGACGCCGTCGTCTCCCCGGGGGCGGTGATCGGCGCCGGGGCCGTCGTCGACCGGTCGATCGTGGGGCCCGGCGCCCGCATCGGCGAGGGCGCCGTCGTCACCGGCCTGACCATCGTCGGCGCCGGTGAGGAGGTCCCCGCCGGGGCCCGCAGCGAGGGCCAACGGATCCCGGAGCCCGTCTGATGGCGGTCCTGGTCACCGGGGGAGCCGGCTACATCGGCAGCCACACCGTGGTGGCTCTGCACGAATCCGGTCGCCGGGTCGTCGTGGTCGACGACTTCTCCAACTCCTCACCCGCCGCCGTCGACGCCCTCCAGCGCCTCGTGGGCGGCTCGCTCGTCTTCGCGCCCGTCGACGTGACCGACCCCGACGCCGTCGACCGGCTCTTCGTCGACCACGACATCGACGCCGTCATCCACTTCGCCGCCTTCAAGGCCGTCGCCGAGTCCACCGAGCAGCCCCTGCGCTACTACCGCAACAACCTCGACGCCACCGTGACCGTCACCGAGGCCATGGTCGCCCACGGGGTCCGCCGGATGGTCTTTTCGTCATCGGCCACCGTCTACGGCGAGCCCGAGCGGGTCCCCGTCGACGAGACCTTCCCCACCGGGGCCACCAACCCCTACGGCTGGACCAAGTTCGTCGGCGAGCAGATCCTCCGGGACGCCTCCGCCGCCCACGGGCTCGACGTGGTCCTGCTCCGCTACTTCAATCCCGTCGGCGCCCATCCCAGCGGCGAGATCGGCGAGGACCCGGCCGGGATACCGAACAACCTCGTGCCCTACGTGATGCAGGTGGCCGTCGGGCGCCTCGACCACCTCCGGGTCTTCGGGGGGGACTACGACACCCACGACGGCACCGCCATCCGTGACTACATCCACGTGGTCGACCTGGCCGAGGGCCACGTCGCCGCCCTCGACGCCCTCGACGCCGGCCTCACGGGGTGCGAGGTCGTCAACCTCGGGACCGGGGTCGGATCGACCGTGCTCGAGGTCGTGGAGGCGGCGGGGCGGGCGGTGGGCCACGCCATCCCCTACGAGATCGTCGACCGGCGACCCGGTGACGTGGAACGGATCTGGGCCGACGTCCGGCGGGCCGAGTCGGTTCTCGGGTGGCGGGCCACCCGCGGTCTCGACGAGATGCTCGCCGACCACTGGCGCTGGCAGCGCACCCATCCCCAGGGTTACGCCACGCCCGCTCCCGTCGCCTGACGCCGACGCCGGCTCAGGGCCGACCGGTCAGCGGAACAGGTCGTCGGCGGGATCGCGGACCACCTCGCGGCGGACCTCGCCCGGGCGGAACCAGGCGGGATCGAGTCCCCGGACGACGGCGACGGGAACGCCGCGCGCCTTGCCCATGACCAGGTCGGCGGCGGCCGCGATCTCGTCGACCACCGCCACCTCGGTGACCTGGAGCTCGCGCCCCAGGGCGTCGGTGGTGCCCCGCAGGTCGACCACCCCGGCGATTCCGGCGCACCCGATCGCCACGTCGGTCACGCCCCGCCGCCAGGGACGCCCGAAGGTGTCCGAGACCACCACCGCGACCTCGACCCCCGCCCGGGCCCGGATCCCGTCGCGGATGCGGCGGGCCGACCGGTCGGCGTCCTCGGGCAGCAGGGCGGCCAGACCCCGATCGACGTTGGACAGGTCGATCCCGGCGTTGGCGCACACGAAGCCGTGGCGGGTCTCGGTGATGAGCAGATCACCCCGGCGGCGCAGGATGCGCACCGCCTCCTCCTCGACGAGGGGCTTGTGGGAACGGGGATCGTCGGGATCGATCTCGACCAGGCGGTTCTCGGCCTTCGACACGATCTTCTGGGTGACGACGACGCAGTCCCGCTCCCTCAGCTCGACCGCCCCCACGATCAAGGTGGCGAGGTCGTCACCCGGGCGGACCTCGGGGAGACCCTCCACGGCGAGGATCTGCAGGCTCATGACGAAGCCACGGCGGCCTCGACGGTACGGGCGGCGAGAGCCCCGGCCGTCTCGGGATCGCGCATGATCGTGTCGGTGACGACGGCCCGGACACCGAGGGCCTCGATCTCGGCGGCGAGGGGAGCGTCGACGGTGTCGATGACGGCGGTGGCGGCGAGGTCCCGGTAGCGCCGGGCGACGCCGACGGCGTCGGGACGCTCGCCCAGCTCGCGCAGGAGGCGGTCGGCGGGGCCCTTGAGGGCCCGGCCCCCGATCAGGGGAGAGACGCCGACGACCCGTTGGCGCTTGGCGGCGAGACGCTCGTGGAGGCCGGCCACGGCCAGGAGGGGTCCGATCGACACCACCGGGTTGGACGGGGCGATGACCACGACGTCGGCGTCGTCGATCGCCTCGAGCACCCCGGGGGCGGGCCGGGCGTCGTCGGCCCCGGCGAAGCGCACGGCGGCCACCTCGACGGCGTGACGCTCTCGGACGAAGTATTCCTGGAACCCGATCTCACGACCGTCGGTGAGGGTGACGCGGGTCTCGATCCGGTCGTCGCTGACGGGCAGGATGCGGCACGGCGCCCCCCAGCCGCCGGCGATCTCGGCTGTGACCGTCGACAAGGGGGCGCCCTCGGCCAGGCGCCGGGTGCGGTAGAGGTGGGTCCCCAGGTCGCGGTCACCGAGGCGGAACCAGGTGGGTCCGCCCAGTCGTTCCACCGTCGCCATGGCCTGCCACGTCTCGTCGACCAGGCCCCAGCCGGTCTCGGGCGACACGACACCGGCGAGGGTGTAGGTGACGGTGTCGAGGTCGGGACTCACCCGCAGGCCGAAGAGGTCGACGTCGTCGGCGACGTTGACCACCGCCGTCACGCCAGCGGGCTCGACGACCCGGACCAGACCGGCCAGGAAGCGGGCGGCGCCCACCCCACCGGCCAGCACCGTCACCCGGGTGTCAGGCGAGACCACGCAGGCGCCCCTCGAGCAGGGCCAGATCGGCGTCGACCATCATGTGGACGAGATCCTCGAAGGAGGTCCGGGGCTCCCAGCCGAGCTGACGGCGGGCCTTGCCGGCGTCGCCGACGAGGAGATCGACCTCGGCGGGCCGCATGAAGGCGGGGTCGACGACGACGTGGTCCTCCCAGTTCAGGCCCACGTGGTCGAATGCCAGCTGGCAGAATTCGCGCACCGAATGGGTCTCGCCCGTGCACACGACGTAGTCGTCGGGGGCGTCTTGTTGCAGCATCAGCCACATGGCCTCGACGTAGTCGCCGGCGTAGCCCCAGTCGCGCTTGGCGTCGAGGTTGCCGAGACGCAGCTCGTCGGTGAGGCCGAGCTTGATACGGGCCACGTGGTGGCTGATCTTGCGGGTCACGAACTCGAGCCCCCGCCGCGGGCTCTCGTGGTTGAACAGGATGCCCGAGGTGGCGTGCAGGTCGTAGGACTCGCGGTAGTTGACGGTGATCCAGTGGCCGTAGACCTTCGCCACCCCGTAGGGGCTGCGGGGGTGAAAAGGCGTCTCCTCGGTCTGGGGGACCTCCTTCACCTTCCCGAACATCTCCGAGGAGGAGGCCTGGTAGAAGCGGATCTCGGGATCGACGAGGCGGATGGCGTCGAGGAGGCGGGTCACCCCCAGCGCCGTCGTCTCCCCGGTGAGCACCGGCTGGCCGAACGAGGTCTGCACGAAGGACTGGGCGGCCAGGTTGTACACCTCCACCGGACGGTAGGTGCGGAGGATCTCGATCATCGAGACCTCGTCGAGGAGA
>RFFY01000809.1 GCA_003697065.1 Actinomyces sp.
GGGGGAGGGGCGAGACGGTGGGCGAGGCGCGCCTCGAGCCGGGAACGCAGGGCGGGGGCGATGGTGTCGGCGTCGAGGAGCCCGTGGGAGGGCAGGATGCGGTGCCCGTCGGGATCGAACTTGCCGACGACGCGGGGCCGGTCGTCGGCGTCGTAGAGACAGTCGCGGACGAGGCGTTCGAGGGTCGGGTTCTTCTCCTCGACCACGACGATCTCGCTGAGTCCCCGGGCGAAGCGCTCCATCTGCTCGCCGTCGAAGGGGACGGGCTGGCGCAGGTGCAGGAGGCGGATACCGGCGGCGTGGACGGCACGGTCGTCGCCGAGTCCGAGGCGGCGCAGAGCCTCGCGGAGCTGGGCGAAGGTGTAACCGGTGGCGACCATCCCGATCCAGGCGTCGGGTGGATCGACGGTGATGCGGTTGAGGTGGTTGACGATGCCGTAGCGGCGGGCCAGGTCGAGGCGGATCTCGTGGAACTCCTTTTCCACCGCCACCATGCGGGGCCCGAGGAACTGGGCCGAGGGATGGGGGCGCCAGGGATGCCCGTCGACGAGGACGGCGGGGAGGACGGGCTCGTCCTCGAGGACCGGCAGGTCGATGGTGCCGGTACCGTCGGCGACGGGAGTGACGATCTTCATCGACGACCACAGTCCCGTGGCCCGGGACATGGCGATGGCGTGCAGACCCAGCTCGAGGCACTCGGCCACGTCGGCGGGGTACAGCACCGGCATGTGGAGGTCGACGAGGGCGGCGTCCGACGAGGACGGCATGGTGGACGACTTCGCCGAGGGGTCGTCGCCGACGACGGCGACGGCGCCACCGGTGGCACTCGACCCGGCGAAGACGCCGTGACGCAGGGCGTCGGTGGCGCGGTCGAGGCCGGGAGCCTTGCCGTACCACAGGCCGACGATGCCGTCGTAGGTGCAGTCGGGCCGGGTGGCGGCGAGCTGGGAGCCCATGACGGCGGAGGCCCCGATCTCCTCGTTGACCGACTGGAGGTGCACGATGGGCAGGTCGGGGACGCTGCGACGAGCCCGCTCGACCTCGCCGCCGATCCCACCGAGGGGGGAGCCCGGGTAGCCGGACACGAAGGCCGCCGTGTTGCGTCCGGCGGCCCGGTCGCGCCGGAGCTGTTCGACGGGGATACGGGCGAGCGCCCCGATGCCGGTGGTGAAGATGGTGCCGCTCGTGGCCCGGTAGCGGTCCTCGAGCTGGTAGGTCGTCATGGACGGATGCTAGGCGCCCGTCACGCGGTGGGGTCGGGCGACTAGCGTCGTGGCCCGTGGGCCAGACATGGGGACCGGAGCGGCTCGGCGGCCAGGGCCTCGACCGTCACCAGTGGACGTCGGGGGACCGGGCCATCCTGGCCCTGTTGACCGGCGAGGTGGCCGACCGGGTCGACCTGGTGTGCACCTGGCGCGAGGGGCCCGACGGGGAGGCGGGCGCCTACGAGGTGTGGTCCCGGCGGGGGATGGTGCGCTTCGGCCGCGAGATCGACGACGAGGGCGAGCTGCGCTACCCGACCCTCGAGGTGGTGGGGGTCGATCCCCTCGCCGACGACCGGGTCGACGCCCTCGCCACTCTCGACGCCGAGAAGGCGGCGGCCCGGGCGGCCGGTCACGACGCCGACGGGGACGGCAACCGGCGCTTCGTCCCGCCCGAACACCAGAGCTACCCCTTCGGCCGCGAGCGCATCGCCCAGCTCTTCGACTCGCCCCACGCCCCCGACCTGGTCGTGTCGCCCGTCGACTGGGCCCAGGGCGGCAACGTCGGCAACCACGGCGCCCTCCACGTGCGCCAGGCCCGCGCCCCCCTGTGGTTCGTCGGTCCCGGGGTACGGGTCGGGCGCCACGACCTGGCCGTCCGCTCGGTCGACATCGCCCCCACCTGTCTCGCCGCCCTCGGCTTCCCCCTCGTCGACGGGCGCGACGCCACGGGGCGGACCTCGACCGAGCGGGGTGTCGCCCCCGACGTGTACCTGCGGCGCCAGGACGGCCGGGTCGTCACCGAGATCCTCGACCCGGTGGGCCCGGCGCCCCGCCGTCTCCTCGTCATCTGCCTCGACGGGCTCCACCACACCGAGCTCGAGGCCCGCCTGGCCACCGAACCCGATTCCCTGCCCGCCCTGCGCCGCCTCCACCGCCGGGCGGCGGTGATCGCCCACGGTCAGATGGTGACCTTTCCGTCCATCACCTGGCCCAGCCACACCACGATCGGCACCGGGGTCTGGTGCGGCCACCACGACGTCGTCAACCCCACCTACCACCTGCGGGAACGGGGCGAGACGGTGTCGCCCCAGGGCCAGCAGCTCGGCACCGAGGGGTACGCCTCGGACGAGGTCGAGAGCCTGGCCGAGGCCTTCCACCGGGTGCGGGGTCCCGACTGCCTGACAGCGGCCGTCAACGCCCCCTTCGGCCGCTCCGCCCGTCACGCCACCTTCGAGGGCCGCAACCTGTGTGACCGGGAGCGCCTCCGGGCCCTCAACCCCGTGTACGCCGCCGACGCCTCACCCCGCTGGCGGGCCGAGGGCGACGACGAACTCGTGCTGTACTCGACTCTCGACACCCGGGCCGTGGCCCAGATCGACGAGCTGTTCTCCCGGCCCTCGCCCCCGGAGTTCACCTACCTGGAGCTCATCGTCACCGACGGCGCCGGACATCATCACGGTCCCCACGCCCCCGGACTGGGCGAGGCCCTCGACGAGGCCGACCGGCGGGTGGGCCGGGTGCTCGAGATCCTGGAGCGGGTCGGGGTGCTCGACGAGACCCTCGTCGTCGTCACCGCCGACCACGGCATGGCCCCCCAGGACCC
>RFFY01000810.1 GCA_003697065.1 Actinomyces sp.
AGGCGAGACGGCGGCGCGCGAGACGAGGGCCGCCGAGGGCCGGGGTCTGCGGATCGCCGCCGTGCAGGCCACCCCCGCCTACCTGGACCGGGCCGCCACCCTCGACATCGTGGCCGGTCGGATCGCCGCTGCGGCCACCGAGGGCGTCGATCTGGTGGTCTTCCCCGAGTCCTTCGTGCCGGGTTATCCCGACTGGGTGTGGCGCACCCGGCCGTGGCGCGACGGCGACTGGTACGAGCGCTTCGTCGACCAGGCCGTGGACGTCGGGGGCACCGATCTCGACCCGGTGCGCGCCGCGGCGGCGGAGGCCGGGACCTGGGTCGCGCTGGGCATCACCGAGCGGTGCGCCACCGGGACCCTCTACAACAGCGTCGTCTACATCGACGACGAGGGTGGGATTGCCGGCCTGCACCGCAAGCTCGTCCCCACCGGCGCCGAGCGCCTGGTGTGGGGCAACGGGCAGGGGCCCACCCTGACCGTGGTCGAGATCGGCGGTGTGCGGGTCGCCTCGCTCATCTGCTGGGAGAACTACATGCCCCTGGCCCGGGCCGCTCTCTACGAGCAGGGGATCGACGTGCTGTTGGCGCCCACCTGGGACAACAGCGACGAATGGGTCCCGACCCTGCGTCACATCGCCAAGGAGGGCGGTGTCTACGTCGTCGGCGTGACCGCCTTCCTGCGGGGATGCGACGTGCCCCGGGACCTGGCCGGGGCCGATGAGATGTACGGCGGCGCCGACGACGCCCTGTCGGTCGGCAACACGACCATCGTGGCCCCCGGTGGGGTGATCCTCGAGGGGCCCGTGAGCGGGCGCGAAGCAGTGGTGACGGCCACCGTCGACCCTCGGCGGGTGCTGGCCCAACGTCGGGCCTTCGATCCCGCCGGCCACTACGCCCGCCCCGACGTCCTGGCCCCGGTCGGAGTCGCCCGCGAATCGGAGAGGAGGGTCGGGGCGCACTAGCGTCGGCGCATGGACATCGAGGGCAGGGTCGTGGTGGTCACCGGGGGAGGCTCCGGCATCGGCGAGGCGCTCGCCCGGGCGTTCGCCGGCGCCGGGGCCGCCCACGTGGTGGTCGCCGATCTCGACGGTCACGCCGCCCGACGGGTCGCCGCCGGGATCGGCGGGACGGGTGTGCAGGTCGACGTGAGTGACGCCGACGCCATCGTCGATCTGGTCGACGGCACCGAGGCCGCCCACGGCCCCATCGGGGTGTTCGCCTCCAACGCCGGCTACGTCACCCTGGGCGGGCTCGAGGACACCGACGAGCGCATCCAGCACATGTGGGACGTGCACGTCATGGCCCACATCCGGGCCGCCCGGGCCGTCATTCCCCAGATGGTCGCCAACGGGGGCGGCTACCTGCTCAACACCGCCTCCGCCGCCGGCCTGCTCACCCAGATCGGGTCCCTCGCCTACTCGGTCACCAAGCACGCCGCCGTGGCGGTGGCCGAGTGGGTGGCGATCAGCCACCATCACCAGGGGATCCGGGTGTCGGTGTTGTGCCCCCAGGCGGTGCGCACGAACATCGTCGCCAACAGTCCCGACGCCCGGGCGATGGGCGGGGACGAGCTGAACACGGGGGTGGCCTCCGGCGACGGGGTCGTGGAGCCCGACCAGGTCGCCCGCCTGTGCCTCGAGGCCATGGCCGAGGAGCGCTTCTGGGTCCTGCCCCATCCCGAGGTGGCCGAGTACGTCCAGCGCAAGGCCACCGATGTCGACCGGTGGCTGGCCGGCATGCGGCGCCTCCAGGCCGCCCTCTACGGTGACGGTCCCCTGCCCGGCGACGCCCTCGTCGCCGACCTCCCCGGCCGCTGACGCCAGCCTCGTCGCCGGCCTTCCCGGCTGCTGAGCCGAGAGGTTCCGCCGCCGGGGGTGGGGCGCCCGATGGGGCCTCGAAGGCTCAGTCGAGCCAACCGGCGAGGCGCTCGACCATCTCGTCGACGAAGCTGGTTCCCGTCTCGTCGAGGGCGGTGTCGAGCAGGGCGTCGCCCGCCACCATCCGGTGGGCGAACACCTGCTTGGCGCACGCCACGTCAGCCACCAGATCGGCCAGGGGGTGATCGGTCACCCCGTGGGCGACGAGGGTGGCGTGGTAGTGGGCGAGCAGGTCGCCTTCGGCGTGGCGGTGGTCGGCGTCGAGGGCGGTGGTCACGAAGTAGGCGACGTCCCATCCGGGTCGGCCCCGGCCCGTGCCCTGGTGGTCGACGACGACGATCGAGCCGTCGGGTCGGAACAGGAGATTGTCGAGGCGGTAGTCGCCGTGCAGCAGGGTCCACGGCGGCGACGCCAGGTGGCGGACGAGGAGGTCGGCGTCGCGTTGGGTGGCGTCCATGCGGGCGATCCGGGCGGGACCGAGGATGGGGCCGAAGCGGGCGACGAAGGCGTCGCGGTTGCGACGGTAGGCGGCCCGGGCCACCGCCGGGGTGCGGTCGAGGGGCCACACGAGGGGGTGCCGGTCCAGGTCCCGGCGGCCCCAGTTGGCCGCATGGAAGCGGGCGAGGACCTCGAGCCCGGCGGCCACGTCGTCGAGGGTGCCGCCGGCGAGCTGGGCGGGGGGCCGGGCGTCGGGGACGTCGGCGATGACGAGGGCCGAGCGGCGGGTGACGCGACCCGACACCGCGAGCAGGCCGCCGAGCACGATCTGCACCCCGGCGAGGGGCAGATGGTCGAAGATCCACTCGATCGCCCGGTCGACGCCGGGCGGGGGCCCGGGATCGTGGGCGCCGTGGAGGAAGGCCGGGGTGGGCAGGCCCCA
>RFFY01000811.1 GCA_003697065.1 Actinomyces sp.
CGAGCGTGAGGGGCCGGCAGACGGCCGTGACACCCGGCGGCAGGTCCACCTTGGATTCCGGACAGGTCTGGGAATAACGCACGTCGAATGCCGTGCCCGCGCCCTGCACCCGCGCCTCGATTTCCAGCGCGCCGATCGCGCGACGGAGAAGCTGGAGGCGGGAAGGAGCACCACCCGCCTCGTCCGACAGCCGCTCGGGCCTGTACGGCACGAGGAGCTGCTCGAGCGAACCGTTCCCCGAGCCGCCCAGGATCCTGTCCACGCCGATCGCGCTCGTGGGCCCGATCAGTTCGGCCAGGACTTCGACGTTCGTCGAGAACGCCGCCGTCGTGGCGTTGGCGGAGCCGACGAACACGTGGGAGCGATCGCCGGTGTCGTAGGCGTAGACCTTGGCGTGCAGGCCCGCCAGCGTCACCTCCGGCGGCGCGTCCTCACCGCCTTCGACCTCACCGCCTTCGACAGCCGCGGAGACGTCGTCGACGACCGACGCGTCCAGCACCCGGGTGTCGAAGCGTTCGACGGCGTCGGCGACGGCGTCGAGGGATTCCGCCCGCGACACGAGGACCGGGGTCGCCCGGCTCGTCGGGAGGCGGCTCACCAACGGGCCGCTCAGGAACGGCGAGACGACGAGAAGGCGTTCCACGGCGGCCGGGAACGGGGGGCCGCCGGCCGGCGGCTCGGCCAGACCCAGCGGATGGATCCGCACGGCGTCCACGCCCGGGGGCGGGGCGAAGCGAGACGCCTCGATCTCCGTCGCCAGGGATTCGATCCGGGAGGTGACCGAAGCCTCGACCGGACCCACACTCATGCCCGGCAGAGCCCGCACGAGTTCAGCCAGTCCCCCGAGTCCGGTGCCGGCTCGGGACGGTCGGGTGTCGCCGACACTGTCGAGCCGCAGGACCACGTCCCAGGAACGGTCACCGGTGATGTTGCGGCTGGCCACCACGACCCGATGACGCAGCGTGCCATCGTCGCGGTCTTCGAAGCGGAGTACCCACAGCTTGGGGTGGAAGATGCCGCGGAGCGGCGCGGTGACTGCGAACACCGACCTTTCGAGAAGAGCGAACAGGCGGTGCCTGCGGGGCACGGAGAGCTGGCCCGCCTGATGAAAGACCATCATCCGGTCGGCGTGGAGGCGGACCGAGGCGAGCAGGGCCATCGGATCCAGCTGGTCGAGGTCGCCGGTGTCCACCTCCCTGAGCGCGAAGGCGGCGGGCGCGGCGAGGAGGGTTTCGAGATCGAGTGAGTAGGTGGCGCCGACGGCGCAGTCGAGGCGATGCCCGGCGGGTGGCCGCAGCGCTTCGGTGAACGTCAACCGATCGTCGGGGTGCAGCATCAGTCGACCCCGGCGGCGATGTCGGCGAGAATCCGGCGGGACGGACGCCATCGGTAGTCCAGCAGGCCGACGCCGAAGGGGCGACCGCTCCAGGCAGCTCGGGCCCGAGGTGAGGACAGGCGTGCGAGACGGCCCTTCAGCGCCCTCTCCGTGGTGACGATGAGCTCGTGGAGCTCCCGGTCGGACTCGATCACGTCGGCATGGTGGTGGACACGAAGGAGGAGCCGTTCGAGCCGCTCCCGGTGTGCGCCAGTGATCGTGCCTGCTCCGTCGACGACTTCCCAGAAGGCGTCCAGGTGCGCCACCCACTCGTCGAGTTCGGCACCGTAACGCTGGCGCTGGTCCCGGTACCGGTCGATCTCTCGAAGGGCGCCATCTTCCACCTCGCGGGCGCCGTCACCCGTCTGGCGGGCGAGGAGGAGGTTGTAGGTGGCGCGAACAGGCTGCACGCCGATGGCGAACAGCTTGGCGTGGCGGACGAGCTCGGCCTGGCCATCCGGGATCCACGAGCGGGGAAGGTCCCAGACATGAGTCCCTTTCAGCGGAGCAGTGTCCCGGCCCGCGAGCTCGGCCAGCAGGGTGCCGGGGCAGGTGCGACGGATCTGGGTGATCAGGTAGGTCGCCTCGTCGGCGGTCAACGACAGGTCGACCCCGTCGGGAAAGTCCGGGGGCGCCGGCGGGAGGGCACGGTCCCACGCCGAGACGACCTCGCCCAACGCGTTGCCCTCGTCGTCCCGATCGTCGTCACGCCGCCGGTAGAGACTCGTCAGCGAGTGCTGGTAATCGGAGATCGCACCGCCGATCAGTCGGATGCGGTAGCGACCGAGGCCTCCCCAATAGACGTCGATGGCGAGCCGCTTGACGTTCCGCCGTGCTCGCCGGCCGATCACGCCGTCGGACTCTCCCGCGGCGAGGAGCCGCTCGATCAGTTCGAGCTCCTTGGCGCGGTAGCGGCGGGGGAAGTCGGCTGGGGCGACCCGCCGCTCCTCGAGCTGCTGGCAGATCCAGGGCACGAAGAAGAAGTACCGGGCGCGGGTCTGGATCGTGCTGATGCCCGGAAAGAGCTGCTCGCTGATCAGATCGCGGACGACACCGACGCCGAGATTGTCGATGGACTGGGGGTCGGCGAACGCCGAGAGGAGTTCGCGCATCCGTTCGGCGTCGCGAACGCTGTGGTCGAGCCAGCCGACGCTCGACTCCGGGGCGTACTGGCTCTGCCTCGCCGCCATCCTCGGCCTCCGTGTCACCTCCGCTGTGAGAACAGTAGGCCGCGGCCGTGACACCGTGCCCGCCGAACGGAGCGCTACGCGGTCAGGGGAGGTTCAGCAGCCAGGACACCCCGAAGCGGTCCTCGACCCAGCCGAAGCGTCGGCCGAAGCCGTAGTCGTCGAGGGGCATGTAGACCTTCCCGCCGTCGGAGAGCGCGGCGAAGAGTCGC
>RFFY01000156.1 GCA_003697065.1 Actinomyces sp.
GTGCCGCCCAACCCCAGCGACCTCATCGTCACCTACCTGCCCCTGTGCCACGTGGCCGAGCGGATCTTCTCCACCTGGACGCTGGTGTCGGCGGGCCCCTCGCTGAACTTCGCCGAGTCCATCGAGACGGTCCAGCAGAACCTCCGCGAGATCCAGCCCACCTTGTTCTTCGCCGTTCCCCGCATCTGGGAACGCATCCACGCCGGGATCCACATCCGGGCCAACGACGCCTCATGGTTCAAGCGCCAGCTCCTGAAGGTGGGCTTCGCCATGGCCCGCACCATCGGACGGGAGAAGGTCGCGGCCGGCGGCAACCACACCGTGAAGAGCCGGGTCTTGTACGCCATCGGCTTCCCTTTGGTGTTCCGGGCCATGAAGGAGCGCATCGGCCTGCGTCGCTGCCGCCACGCCGGTTCCGGCGCCGCTCCGATCGCCCCCGAGGTCCTCGAGTTCTTCATCGGGATCGGCGTCCCGGTCTTCGAGCTCTACGGGATGACCGAGAACTCCGCCGTCGCCACCGCCAACTTCCCCGGCCGCATGAAGCTCGGGACGGTCGGCGAGCCCTACCCCGGGATCGGCTTCCGCATCGACGAGGAGACCGGGGAGATCCAGGTGAAGCACGAGGGTGTCTTCGCCGGCTA
Organism: Actinomyces sp.; assembly: GCA_003697065.1. Lineage (GTDB taxonomy): Bacteria > Actinomycetota > Acidimicrobiia > Acidimicrobiales > Aldehydirespiratoraceae > J010. The sequence goes on from RFFY01000156.1 coordinate 642, forward strand.
CTGGGGCAAGCCCGACAAGACCGCCGAGACCTTCACCGAGGACGGTTGGCTCAAGACGGGCGACGTCGGCGTGTGGGTCGACGGGACCCACGTCAAGATCGTCGACCGCATGAAGGACATCATCATCACCTCCGGCGGCAAGAACATCTCGCCCTCGGAGATCGAGAACTCGCTCAAGACCTCGCCCTACATCAAGGAGGCGATGGTCATCGGCGACGGGCGCAAGTACCTCACGGCCCTGATCGGGATCGAGTACGACACCGTCGGCGACTGGGCCCTGCGCCACAACATCCCCTACACGACCTACCGCGACCTGTCCGAGAAGCCCGAGGTCATCGAGCTCATCCAAAAGGCCGTCGACGAGACCAACGAGAAGTTCGCCCGGGTCGAGCAGATCAAGAAGTTCCGCCTCATCCCCAAGGAGCTCGACCACGAGGACGGCGAGCTGACGGCGACCCAGAAGCTCAAGCGTCGGGCGATGATGGAGATGTTCGGCGACCTGGTGGAGTCGATGTACTGATGACCCACCCGTCCCCGTCCCCCCGAATTCCGGAGTCGATCAGCCGATGACGACCCAGACCCTGTCGCGCCGGGTGGGCTTCGACCTGCGCGAGAACCTGAGCCTCGTGTTCCTGGCCGGGATCCTCGTCCCCACGGTGCTCTTCCTCGTGGTGCAGGCGGTCCAGGACCCCACGGTCTTCCTCCAGACCCTGGTGAAGGCCCTCGGCCTCGGTGCCGTCTACGCCATCGTCGCTTTGGGCTTCGTGCTCATCTTCAAGGCCACCCAGACGGTCAACTTCGCCCAGGGGGCCATGGCCATGTCGGGCGCCCTGTTCCTGTCGTTCATGGTCGCCGACGGCCACATCCCCCTGACGACGTGGAAGAACCCCCTGCTCGACGTGGGCGGGCCGAGCTGGCTGGGCTGGGCGCTGAGCGCCGTCGTCGCCCTCGCCTTCGCCGCCGTGCTCGGCCTCGTCATCGAGCGCCTGACCATCCGCCCCATGATCGGCGAGCCCCTGTTCTCGGTGGCCGTGATCACCCTGGGCCTCGAGATCGTGCTGCGGGTGTTCAACAACGACACGGTGAAGATCGACTACCGCAACCTGAACATCCCCTGGGGCGTCAAGTCCTTCCAGGTCGGCGACGTCGTCGTGCAGTGGTCCTACGTGGCCGCCGTCATCACCGCCGCCGTGGCCTTCGGGGCGGTCTTCTTCTTCTATCGGTCCCGGATGGGTATCGCCATGCGGGCCGTCGCCTTCGATCAGGAGGCGGCCATGGCCCAGGGCATCAACGTGGGTCGGGTGTTCGCCATCGCCTGGGGAGCGGGGGCGGTGCTGGCGGCCATCGGCGGCATCTTCGCCACCCAGCCCCCGGTCAAGCAGACCAACGCGGTCGAGCCCGAGACGGCCCTCATCGCCTTCCGGGCCCTGCCGGCGGTCATCCTCGGGGGTCTGGATTCGGTCACCGGGGCCCTGCTGGGCGGGATCATCGTGGGCCTGGCCGAGATCTTCGCCGGCCAGTACGCGGCCGGCGAGGTCGACCTCCTGGGTGCCGGCTATCCCCTCATCGTCCCCTACGTCGTCATGCTGATCGGCCTGATCGTGCGCCCCTACGGCCTGTTCGGCACCGAAGAGATCCGGAGGGTCTGACGCCGTGTTCCGCCGACCCGAGCTCTACACGTCGTACGAGCAGGAAACCCAGATGCTCCCGACGTGGACCCAGAAGGTCTTCATGGGGCTGCTCCTCGTCACCTTGTTCCTCATGCCCTTCGACCTGCCGATCATCAGCCAGGTCCCCATCATCCGCTTCCTCGGCGACAACGAGTGGCTCCGGCCCATGTCGTTGGTCCTTGTCTTCGCCGTGGCCGCCCTGGGTCTCAACATCCTCTCGGGTGTGGCGGGCCAGGTGTCGTTGGGTCACGCCTTCTTCATGGGCGTCGGTGCCACCACCGCCGTGTACCTGGGCGGACCGGCGTCGAGTCAGGCCTGGGGCCATTCCCTGCCCATCTGGATCTGGCTGCCCGCCTCCGGTGTCGCCGCCGCCCTCGTCGGGGTGATCGTGTCGCCCATCTCGGTACGGCTCCGTGGCCTGTACCTCGCCATCGTGACCCTGGGCCTGGTGTTCCTCGGCATCCACTTCGGCAACACCTCGTGGGGCCGCAAGATGGCGGGGCCGCCGAGTCTGGGACGGTCGGCACCCGAACTCGACATCCGCATCTGGAAGGAGGCCAAGCCGCTCGTCAACGTGAGCGACGACGGCCACTGGCTCTGGTTCGACGTGTCGGACTCCCAGAAGCGCTACTTCGTCCTGCTGCTCGTTGCCATCGTGTTCACCGTGTTGGCCAAGAACCTGGCCCGCACCCGCACGGGTCGTGCCCTTCAGGCCATCCGCGACCGCGACATCGCCGCCGAGGTCATGGGCGTCCCCGAGTTCCGCTACAAGCTGATCGCCTTCGCCATCTCGTCCTTCTACGCCGGCATCGCCGGGGCCCTTTTCATCTCCCTGTCGGGCCAGATGCTCGCCACCGACTTCGACCTCTTCCTGTCGGTCGAGTTCATCGCCATCTTGCTCATCGGGGGCGCGGGGACCGTCGCCGGCAGCCTGATCGGGACCTTCTTCGTCGTCATGATCCCCGAGTTCGTCAAGGCCGTGACCGAGGGACTCCAGGGCTGGGAGGGCGGCCTGGGCGGGGCCTTCGCCGACCTCGTGCTCAAGGATCCCGGCGCCGACTTCGGGATCATCTACACCGGCACCCAGACCCCGGGATGGCCGCTCAACGTGTTCGACTGGAACATCGTGCTGTACGGCGTCTTGATCATCGTCTTCCTGATCTTCGAGCCGCTGGGCCTGTTCGGGATCTGGGTCCGCATCCGCAACTACTGGAAGGGCTGGCCGTTCAGCTACTAGGACCGCCGCCGTCCACCGAGATCTGGGATCCGCAAGGGCGCGGTCCCGGAGGGGAAACCGCCGACATGGAGGAGACAAGACCGTGAGACGACTACGACTGCTGGTGGCGTTGCTGCTGGCGTTCGCCCTGGTGGCGGCCGCCTGTGGCGACGACGACAGCACGAGCACCAGCGAGAGCTCGACCAGCGAGCAGCCCGCCGACGAGGGCAGCGAGCAGCCCGCCGACGAGGGCAACGAGCAGCCCGCCGACGAGGGCCCCATGGAGATCAAGACCGGTGCCGGCGTCGATGCCGAGAACAAGGTGATCCGCGTCGGCCTCAACGCCGACCTGTCGGGCATCTTCGCCGCCTTGACCACCAAGATCGTCGACGGTCAGCTCGCCTTCTGGGAGGCCGTCAACGACAACGGGGGCCTCGGCGACGGCTGGACGGTCGAGCCCGTGGTGCTCGACAACGCCTACGACGTGCCCACCCACAAGCAGAACTACGAGATCTTCTCGGGTGACGGTGAGCAGTCGGTCGTCATGTTGACGAACTCGACGGGTTCGCCCCACACGGCGGCCATCGCCCAGGACCTCATCGAAGACGACATGGCGGCCATCCCCCTGTCGTGGTACTCGGGGTGGGCCGATCCCGAGATCGGCAAGAACGTGTTCGAGGTGCAGACCAACTACTGCATCGAGGCCATGAACGCCGTGTCGTACCTCATCGAGACCTACGGTCCCAAGGGTGCCGTGGCCGGCCTCCCCGGTGACTACGGCGAGGACGGTGCCATCGGCGCCAAGTACGCCATCGAGCAGCTCGGCGGCGAGCTCGTCTACGACGGCCAGGCCGCGGTCGTGCCCGGCGCCGACCAGACCCCGGTCATCACCGGTATCGCCGAATCCGGCGCCGACTGGGTGTGGCTGACCACCAGCCCGGGCACCACCGCCGAGATCATCGGTGGGGTGGAGCAGGCCGGCTTCGACGGGGTGTGGTCCGGCAACAGCCCGAGCATGAACCACGCCCTGCTCGACACCGCTTTGGGTCCGGTGCTCGACGCCAAGTACATCCAGTCCACCTACACCACCCTGTGGGGCGTCGGTGGGGAGCCCGGCATGAGCGAGATGATCGACACCATGCGCCAGTACCGTCCCGACGCCCCGCTCGACGACGTGTACATCATCTCCTGGGTCGAGGGCCTGATCGCCCAGCAGGCCCTCGAGAAGGCTCTCGAGAACGGCGACATCACCCGCGCCGGGGTGCTGGCCGCCATGAACGAGATCCAGGTGGACTACCACGGTCTCGCCCCGAACCAGACCTGGTCGGGCGATCCCAACGACTACGTCGTGCGGGAGAGCTACCTCTACGACATGGATTCGTCGGTGCGCACGCCCGGCGCGACCGTGTCCGACGAGGGCGGCACCGGGTTCACCCTGATCCAGGGACCGTTCGTCTCCGACGTGGCGGCCAACTGGACCTACGAGCCCTGCTTCAAGCCCGCCTGATCATCTGACGGCCCGAGCGGGGGAGCCGGCCCGGTGCCGGCTCCCCCGGGGCCACCGTCGAGGAGACCGCTTCCGTGCTCGAAGTCGCCAATCTCGAAGTCGTCTACAACGACGTCATCCTCGTCCTGCGGGGTCTGTCGATCGAGGTGCCCGACGGCCAGATCGTCGCCCTCCTCGGCGCCAACGGGGCGGGCAAGACGACGACCCTGCGCGCCATCTCCGGGCTCCTCGACGTCCACGAGGGCGACATCACCAAGGGTTCGATCTCTTTCCAGGGGCGTGACATCACCCACGCCAAACCGTCGGAGATCGTCGAGGCCGGCCTCACCCAGGTCATGGAGGGCCGACGGGTCTTCGCCGAGCTCACCGTCGACGAGAACCTCACCACCGGGGCCTTCACCGTCCGCGACAAGGCCAAGCAGAAGGCCAACTACGAGCGGGTGATGGACCTGTTCCCCCGCCTGGCCGAACGCCGCGACCAGACCGCCGGCTACCTGTCGGGCGGCGAGCAGCAGATGCTGGCCATCGGCCGTGCCCTCATGGCCGACCCCAAGCTGCTCGCTCTGGACGAGCCGTCGCTGGGCCTGGCCCCCATGCTCATCGAGCAGATCCGCGACATCATCGTGGACATCAACAAGCAGGGCACCAGCGTCCTGCTCATCGAGCAGAACGCCATGATGGCCCTGTCCATCGCCCACTACGGCTACATCATGGAGAACGGCAAGGTCGTCATGGACGGCGAGCCCCGCAAGCTCCTCGCCGACGAGGACGTGCAGGAGTTCTACCTCGGTCTGCACGGCGAGGGCGGGGAACGCAAGTCCTTCCGCGACGTCAAGCACTACAAGCGCCGCAAGCGCTGGCTCTCGTGAACGGAGTGGACATGGCCGACACCCCCATCCTCGACGTCGACGACATCACCTTGCGCTTCGGTGGCGTGACCGCCATCGACTCGGTGTCGTTCCACGTGAACGAGGGCGAGCTCTTCTCCATCATCGGCCCCAACGGGGCCGGCAAGACCTCGATCTTCAACACCATCAGCCAGGTGTACCGCCCCCAGGAGGGGGACATCCGCTTCCGGGGCCGGTCGATCATGGGCCTGCGCCCCGACAAGGTGGCCGAACTCGGGATCGCCCGCACCTTCCAGAACATCGAGCTGTTCCCCCAGATGACGGTGCTCGACAACCTCCTCACGGGGCGCCACATCCGGATGAAGGAGTCCTTCCTGGCGGGGATGGTGTGGGTCGGGCGGGCCAAGCGCGAGGAGATCGAGCACCGGCGCCGGGTCGAGGACATCATCGACTTCCTCGAGATCGAGCAGTGGCGCAAGTACCCCGTGGCCCTGCTGCCCTACGGCATCCAGAAGCGGGTCGAGCTGGGGCGGGCCCTGGCCATGGACCCCCAGCTCCTCCTGCTCGACGAGCCGGTGGCGGGCATGAACCTCGAGGAGACCGAGGACATGGCCCGCTTCATCCTCGACATCCGCCGCGAGCTCGGCATCGCCATGATCCTCGTCGAGCACGACATGGGTCTGGTCATGGACATCGCCGACCGCATCATGGTGCTCGACTTCGGTAAGAAGATCGCCGAAGGTGAGCCCGCCGAGATCCAGACGAACCCCGACGTCATCGCCGCCTACCTGGGCTCGACCGAGCTCCACGTGGCCGACGACGGGGGCTCCGGGGCCGACGCCGACGTCGCCGCCGCCGGCTGACCCACCCCGGCTGACACACTCCGGCTGATCCACCGATGTCCCGCCGCCTGCTGGCCCGCCTGGGTGACGCCCTGCTCGAGGAGCGGCGTGCCTTGACCGCCGACGAGCTCGCCGCCGCCGCCCGCGTGGACGACGCCGCGGTGCCGGCCCTGGCGGCCCTCGCCCACGAGGTCCGCCTCGCCTGGGCCGGGCCCACCGTCGAGGTCGAGGGCATCGTGTCGGCCAAGACGGGGGGGTGCCCCGAGGACTGCCACTTCTGCAGCCAGTCCTCGGCCTTCGACACCGAGGTGAAGGCCACCCCCTTCCTCGACACCGACGAGGTGGTCGCCGCCGCCCGCGAGACGGCGGCCCTCGGCGCCACCGAGTTCTGCATCGTGCTGGCGGTCCGGGGCCCGGACCGACGGATCATGGACCGCCTCCTCGAGCTGGTTCCCGTGGTGCGCGAGGAAGCCGGGATCCAGGTGGCGGTCAGCGCCGGCATCCTCACCCGGGACCAGGCCTTCGAGCTCGCCCGGGGCGGCGTCCACCGCTACAACCACAATCTCGAGACGGCCCGCTCCTTCTTCGAGCGGGTCGTGACCACCCACACCTTCGACGAGCGTCTCGCCACCTGCCGTCACGTGCTCGACGCCGGCATGGAGCTGTGCAGCGGGGTGCTGCTCGGGATGGGCGAGAGTGTCGACCAGCGCCTCGAGCTCCTCGAGGAGCTACGCCGGCTCGGTCCCCACGAGGTGCCGGTCAACTTCTTGAACCCGCGTCCGGGGACGCCCCTGGCCATCCGACGGCCGGTCGGGGCCCTCGAGGCCATCCGCTGGATCGCCGTGTTCCGCCTGGGTCTGCCGGGGGTGATCCTGCGCTATGCCGGCGGCCGCGAGATCACCCTGCGCGAACTCCAGGCCCTGGGCATGACGTCGGGCATCAACGCCCTCATCGTGGGCAACTATCTGACCACCCTGGGCCGGTCGCCCGACGAGGACCTCACCATGCTCGCCGATCTGCGCATGCCGATCGGGAGTCTGTCGGCCGCCCTGTGACGGAGGCAGGGGTACGGGCACGGTGACGACGGACGAGGGTGCACCGCCGCCGGGTCGCCACTGTGAGGGGTGCGGCTCGGCCGACTGTCCGGGCTGCCTGCCACCCCTCGATCCTCCCCGCCACTGCGTCACCTGTGGAGCCTGGCTCGCGGTGACGGTGACCCCGCTGGGGTGGCGGGCGAGGTGTCGCCGCTGTGGCGTCGAGCGTGACCAGCGCCATGAATCCCGGCGCCACGAGTCCGGGCGTCAGGACCCGGCGTGAGGAATCGCGGCCGCCGCCAAACCCCGGCGTCGAGCCGTGACGTGGGAACCATGACCCGACGGATCACGTCGATCCGCCTCCCCCGACCCCCGAGGTTCACCCCATCATGACCGCCCTCCGACGGACGGCCACCGCTGTTTCCCTCGTTCTCGCCTTGTTCCTCACCTCCGCCGCCGCGGCGGGGGCCCAGAGCACCGACCCCGATCCGGGCGCGACGCCCGAGCCGGCCCCGGCCGAACTCCTTCCCGTCGCCGACCCGGCGATGAGCCTCACCGTCCCGAGCCTCGTGCCGGGGCTCACCGTGGTCGTCACCACCGACGACGCCGGGCACCTGACCGCCGTCGAGCTCCACGACGCCGCCGATCCCACGTCGCCCGCACCTCCCGACTACGTCGCCACCCGGGTCGATCACCGACGGGTGCGCTTCGAGAACGGCGCCACCGGCACCCGGGTCGAGGTGAAGGCCAAGCACGACAAGCTCGAGACCAAGGTCCGGACCCTCACCCTGGCCGAGCTGATCGGCACCCACACCTGGAACGGTGACGTCCTCGGCGACGCCGTCAGCGTCGACTTCACCGTGGGCGACGACGCCGGAACGCCCACCCTGGCCGTCGACGGGGTCACCACGACCCTGGCCCACGAGATCCGGGGACCCGAGACCAGCACCGACGGGCACGAAACCGAGACCGAGGCGAAGATCCGCTTCACTGACGATCTCGGACGCCGCGCCGACCTGAAGATCGAGGTCGAGGTGCACCTCGCCACCGGCGACGACGTCTCCGGCGGCGACGATCA
>RFFY01000812.1 GCA_003697065.1 Actinomyces sp.
ACCACCCCGGCCGTGTTGCGTCCGCTGGCCCCCCACACCCCGGCGCCGGGGAAGGTGGCGGCCCCGGTGAGGTAGAGCCCGTCGAGCCCGGCGCGGTAGCGGGTCAACTCACGGTCCCGGCCGACCAAAGCGGCCACCGGCCCGCCCGCGTAGGCCGGGGCGTGGCCGCGCTCGAGGGCGAACTCCCGCTCGTAGCGCACCGGCGTCATGACCCGCCACCGGCGCACCGTGTCGAGCAGGCCGGGCTCGCAGACGGAGGCGAACAGCTCGAGCCAGCGCTGGGGCTCCCCGGTGGTGTCCCATCCCCCGTCCAGCCGGTAGGGAGTGAACAGCACCTCGAGGCTGAGTACCTCGCCCCCGTCGACGGGCCGCAGTTCCCGGTCGGCCACCGTCGGCACGTTGGCGAACATCAGGGGCCACTCGGCGACACGTCCAGCCCCGGCGGCGGCGTGGGCGGCGGCGATGCCGGCCGGATCGGGCGCGATGTGCACCGTCGAACGCCACGGATCGTCGACACCCCAGATCCGCAGGAGGTCGTCGTCGACGGCGGCGAGACGGGGCGGGGCGTCGACGACGGCGTCGATCTTGGACTCGTAACCCTCGCCGACGGGACGCCGGCGCCACCGCTCCACCAGGGCGGCGGCGGCGGGCACCTCGCCCAGCCACTCGACGAGGGCCCGGTGGGGGTCGGTGGCCACGACCACCGCCGCCGCCAGGATCTCGGTGCCGTCGTCGAGGCGGACCCCACGGACGGCGCGACCCTCGGCGAGGACCGCCGACACCGCGGCGCCGGTGCGGATCGTGCCCCCGTGGGCGACGAGGGCCCCCGCCAAGGCCCGGGGCAGGGCGCCGCTGCCGCCGCGGGGGCGTCCGACGGGTGCGACGTGGCGTAGGGCGTAGCCGAGGGCTCCGAGGCCCGTGCCCGCCGCGCCCCCGTGCAGGCCCCAGACAGCCGGGCCGGTCGCCACCGCCCCCGCCCGCAGAGCCGGGGCCGAAAAGAAGGAGGCGAGCACGACATCGGCGCTGCGTCGGCTCCAGCGCCACAAGGTGGTGGCGCCCCGGCCCCGCCGCTCGAGGAGACGCCGCGCCACGGTGGGGACGGTGGGGGGCGCCAGGGCCAGTTCGAAAAGGAGCTCGGCGGCCGGTCGGGCGAGACGGACGTAACGCCGGTAGGCGTCCACCTCGTCGGGGTACACGGCCGCCAGGGCGTCGCAGGTCCGCTCGGCATCGTGGAAGAGGACCCAGGGGGGTTGCCCGTC
>RFFY01000813.1 GCA_003697065.1 Actinomyces sp.
ATCACCTACTACCACGAGCTCGACGACACCCTCTACACGGTGACCTCGGGCACCTTCGTGGGCGAGATCTACGCCCTGTTCGGGCTCGAGAACGTCGCCGATCCCGCCGACGCCGACGGCAGCGCCTTCGGGTACCCCCAGCTGTCGGCGGAGTACCTCGTCGACGCCGACCCCGACCTGATCTTCCTGGCCGACACCAAGTGCTGTGGTCAAAGCGCCGCCACCGTCGCCGCCCGGCCCGGGTGGGACACCCTCACCGCCGTGCGCGAGGGCCACGTGGTCGAGCTCGACGACGACATCGCCTCGCGGTGGGGCCCGCGGGTGGTCGACTTCGCCCGCGCCGTCGCCGCCGCCCTCGACACCCTGGCCGTCCCCGCCGGCTGAAGCCGGGTTCGAGACGGCGGCGTCTCAACCGCCGCCGGCGGCCACCAGGGCCTCGGCGGCCAGGGTCACCTCGTCGTCGCGGTCGGTGAGCCAGCCCTCGGGCAGGCTCACCGGCCTCGGCGGCCCGTGATGCCCCCGCACGAGGCGCATGCCGTCGACGGGGAACGGGACGGTGGGGTCGAGCCCACCCAGGATCGTCTCGAGCTCGGTCATCGACCCGACCTGGTTGAGGCGACGCCGCGTCTCGGACCCGACGGGGAAGCCCTTCAGGTACCAGCCCGTGTGCTTGCGGAAGTCCTTGATGCCCCGTTCCGGTCCCCTGAAGGTCACCAGCAGTCGGGCGTGCTCGAGCATCTCGTCGACGACGGCGCCGAGAGCGGGCCGTGGCGGCAGGGGACGGCCGGCGAAGGCGGCGGCGAGATCGGCGAAGAGCCAGGGGCGACCCAGACACCCCCGGCCGACCACGACGCCGTCGGCGCCCGTTCGCCGGACCATGGCCACGGCGTCGGCCGCCTCCCAGATGTCGCCGTTGCCGAGCACGGGGATGTCGAGGGTCGCCTTCAGCTCGCCGATGCGGTCCCAGTCGGCCCGGCCCGCATAGAGCTGTTCGGCCGTGCGGGCGTGGAGGGTCACCGCCGCTGCCCCCTCGTCGGCGGCGATGCGGCCGGCGTCGAGGTGGGTCAGATGGTCGCGGTCGATCCCGAGGCGGAACTTCACGGTGACGGGGACCTCGCCCGCCGCCCTCACGGCGGCGGCCACGATGGCCCGGTACAGGCGCCGCTTCCAGGGTAGAGCAGCCCCGCCACCCTGCCGGGTCACCTTCTTCATGGGACAGCCGAAGTTGAGGTCGATGTGTTCGACCCCGTCGTCGAGGAGGCGACGGACGGCCTCGGCGATGGAGGCGGGCTCGGTGCCGTAGAGCTGGATGCTGCGGGGCCACTCGCCGGGAGCGAAGGCCGCCATCTCGAGGCTCCGCCGGTGTCCCTCGACCAGAGCCCGGGCGGTGACCATCTGGTTGACGTAGAGGCCGGCGCCGTGGCGGCGGCACAGGATGCGGAAGGCGGCGTCGGTCACCCCCGCCATGGGGGCCAGCACGACCGGCACCGGTACCTCGAGCCCGCCGAGACGCAAGGGGGGCAGCAGGGGAGCGGGCGAGGGGTCGCGGTGCTGTGCCCGGGTGCGCGGCGCGTCGGCATGGGTGCTCATCGGGCGGCCTCCGTCACCGTCGGCGCGGGTGCGAGGAGCTCGACCCCCAGGCGGGCGCACAGGCGGCGCAGGAGGGGCAGGGGGAGCCCGATCACGTTGGTGACGCTGCCGTGGACCCGGTCGGCGAAGACGGCGCCCGCCCCCTGCAGGGCGTAGGCGCCCGCCTTGTCGGCGCCCTCACCGCCGGCGAGGTACCACTCGAGCAGGAGGGGGTCGATGACCTCGACGTCGACCTCGGTGGTCTCGACCCCGGTCACCGGGTCGCTGTCGGCCTCCCGGTCGCCCGGCGCGGCGACGAGGCGCACCGCCACCCCCGTCACGACCTGATGTCGTCGGCCCGAGAGGCTCGCCAGCATGGCCCGGGCCTCGGCCGCGTCGGCGGGCTGGCCGAGGATGCGGCCCCCGACCGCGACCACGGTGTCGGCGGCCACGACGAGGTCGCCCGGCTCACCGACGGCGAGCGCCTTGGCCCGCGCCAGCCTCTCGACCAGGTCGTGGGGACCCTCGCCGGGAGCGGGGGTCTCGTCGATGTCGGCGGGGACGACGACGGGGTCGCGGCCCAGGCGCGCCAGGAGGCGGCGACGGCGTGGGGACGCCGAGGCGAGCACGAGGCGGGGCCGATCCATGCCCCCGAGTCTGCCCGAGGCGACAGTGAAGGCGGTCGGTCACCGGGCGGCGACCGGATCGGGTGATCCGGGTCCCCCCGCGGACCGGGCCGGGTGACGGTGGACGGCGCTGTCGGGGTCCTAGCCTCGGGGCCCGTGAACGAGTCCACCTCCCCCGGGGCCGACGGCACCTCGAGCCTGCCGCCGCCCCCCGGCTCCGGGCCGGGCGACGCCCTGCCCCGCAGCGGCTTCTTCCGCGTCGAGCCGGGACCCCGGGTGCTGCCCCGCGCCCCCGAAGGGCCGGTGTGGGACGACGAGGAGGCCGACGCCGCCCTCCTCGCCTTCCTCACCGCCCTGGCCGGTGACCGGGCGACCACCCCCCACCCCGATCCCCTCGAGTTCGCCCGCGCCAACGACCTGCTCCTTCTCTTCGACGCCGACGCCCACGAGGCCTTCGAGACCCATCTCGCCCGCCTCCCCGAGGCCCGGGCCGCCCGGTGGCGCGACCTGCTGGCCGGGGGGACGAGCAGCGAGGCCTTCGGCCCCCTGACCCTGCAGGAGCGACTCGACGAACAGGAGGTGGAGCGGTCCCTGCGAGCCGGCCGCCGCCAGCGCATCGTCAACCTGTCCGTGGCGGGCGTCCTGCTCGTCGGTCTCGCCGTCACCATCGTCGTCGGCTGGCGGTCCCTGACCGGCGGGGAACGGCGGACCGAGGGGCGTCTGCGCTTCGCCCCCGTCGCCG
>RFFY01000814.1 GCA_003697065.1 Actinomyces sp.
GCTCTCCGGAGGTCGGGGGGACAGGTCGACGGGGGTGACGACGCCGCCCGCCTCGTCGGCGTCGAGGGGCACGAGGCGGATCTCGTCACCCTCGGTCACACCCAGCACGGCCGCCGCCGAGCCCCGGGCGACGGCCAGGGCGACCAGACCACTCGAGTCGACGAGCGCACCGATGCGGCCGGCGGGGATCTCGTCGAAGGCCGTGACACGCACCACGGTGCGGCTCTCGGTGCCCCGCCGCAGGCGGAACTCCTCACCGAGCCCGGCGATCTCGTCGGGACCCACGTCGAGCTGGACGTTGCCGAAACGGTCGATCCACAACACCTCGGTGACGAGCTCGTCGCCCTCCATGCGGGCCACCGGGAGGATCCCCGGCAGCAGGGTGGCGGGGTCGAGTTCGGGCCCGAGGGCGGTGAGGGGCACCCCGTTGCACAGGTGGGCGGCGGCAGGGGCGAAGACGTCACGCCCGTCGAAGGTGCCACCCACCGTGGGCAGGCGGTACTCGGGTGCGACCAGCTCGACGGCGCGGGTGGCGCCCCCGCACAGACCGACGGCGGGGGCGAGGAGCCCGTTGTCGGGCCCGACCAGCACCGAGGCGCCGTCACCGACCTCGACGGCGATGGGACGCCGGCGCGTGCCCACCCCGGGGTCGACCACGGCGACGACGACACCGGGGGCGAGATACTGGGCGGCCCGGGCCAGGGCCAGGCCGCCCGCCCGGACGTCGTGGGGCGGGATGCCGTGGGTGATGTCGATCACCCGCACCTCGGGGGCGATCTGGCGGATGACCGAGTGCACGACACCGACGAACTCGTCCTCGAGGCCGAAGTCGGACAGGAAGGAGATGGTGTCGTAGCGGCTGCTCACGGCGCCGACGCTATCGCCGCCGCCTGCTCGATCGGATCGACACCCACCGCCTAGGGTCGACGCCGATGACGAGCGACGGGAACGGCACCGTCTCCCCCACCCGCGAGGTCTTCGCCTCCCGGCCCCTGGCGGGTCGCACGGCCCTGGTGACCGGAGCCGGTCAGGGGGTCGGACGCGGCATCGCCCTGGCCCTCGCCGACGCCGGTGCCCGGGTGGTGTGCGCCGGACGCACCGTGGCCAAGTGCGAGACCGTGGCGGCCGAGATCGGGCGGCGCGGCGGCGAGGCGATCGCCGTGGGCTGTGACGTGAAGGACGCCGGGCAGGTGACCGCCACCGTCGAGGCGGCGGTGGCCCGCTTCGGCGGGCTCGACATCGTCGTCAACAACGCTCAGGAGGTGCCGCGGGGACCGATCCTCGAGGTCGACGACGACGCCTACCGGGCCGGCTGGGAGTCGGGTCCCCTGGCCACCGTGCGTTTCATGCGGGCCGCCCACCCCCATCTGGCCGCCTCACCCCACGGGGGGGTCGTGATCAACCTCGCCAGCCACGCCGGGGTCAAACCCGACCCGTCGCGCGCCGGGCTCTACGCCGGCCTCAAGGAGGAGATCCGCACCATCGGTCGGGCCGCTGCCATCGAGTGGGCCCCCGACGGGATCCGGGTGTTCAGCATCCTCCCCCTGGCCCGCACCCCGGCCCTCGACGCCTTCGAGCAGGCCGATCCCGAACGCTACGCCGAGGTGCTCGCCGAGATCCCCCAACGTCGCTTCGGCGACCCCGAGACCGACATCGGCCCCGTGGTCGTGTTCCTGTGCACGTCCGCCGCCCGCTATCTGACCGGTATCTCCGTCCCCATCGACGGGGGCACCGCCCACATCGGCTGACCGGAGGGTTCCATGTCCAGACGCCGTCTCCCCCTCGACGCCGTCGATCTCGCCTCGATCCCCTACTTCGCCGTGACCATGTGGGCCGAGGCCCGGGCCCTGCGCGACCGGCCCCACCGCCGACCCGACGACGTCGACGCCTGGCCGCCCGAACGCCGGGCCGACACCTCGGGGCCGCCCGACCCCCTCGTCCCGGTGGGCTACGAGACCCGCGACACCCTCGCCAGCCTCGCCATGCTCGCCGGCAACGTGGCCGTGAACCTGACCCTCGCCGGTGTGTACACCCGCATCAACCAGCGCCTCTTCGGGCGACGGGTGGCGAACTGGGGGCGGCGCCGGGGGGCCTTCTGGACCGCCCTTTTGGTGTGGGACTTCCTCTACTACTGGAACCACCGCTGGCAACACGAGCACCGCATCTTCTGGGCCAACCACGTCACCCACCACTCGAGCGAGCGCTACAACCTGTCCACCGCTCTCCGCCAGCCCTGGTCGGGCTTCCTGTTGGCCTGGGTGTTCTTCCCCATGCCCCTGCTGGGCTACACCCCCGCCCAGGTGGCCCGGGCCGGCCAGCTCGACCTGCTGTACCAGTACTGGATCCACACCGAGGCCATCGACCGACTCCCCCGCCCCGTCGAGGCCGTGTTCAACACCCCCTCGCACCACCGGGTGCACCACGGCACCAACCCCCAGTACCTCGACCGCAACCACGGGGGCATCCTCATCGTCTGGGACAAGCTCTTCGGCACCTTCGAGCCCGAGGTGCGCCGGGTCCGCTACGGCCTGACGAAGAACATCGGCACCCACAACCCGTTGCGCATCGCCTACCACGAGTTCGTCGACCTGGCCCGCGACGTCGCCCGCACCCCCGGCTGGCGCGACAAGCTGCGCCTCCTGTGGCGCCGACCCGGGTGGCAACCCGCCAGCGCCGGGGCGCGGCGATGAGCGGCCGCCTGGCCACCTTGCGCGCCGAGCGGGCGGCGAGCGTCGACACCCTGCGCCGGGTCGGCCCCGACGCCCCCACCCTGTGCGGCGACTGGACGGCGGCCGACGTGGCCGCCCACCTCCGCCTCCAGGACCAGGGCCGGGGGGTGCCGATCCTACTCACCGCCCCCCTCGGCCTCGCCCTGCTGCGCGCCGGTGTGCGCCTGCCCTCGTCGTTCGCGGCGCGCATGGAGGCCCGCCACGAGGAGGTACTCGAGACCCCCTGGGACGAGCTGTGCGACCGCCTCGCCACCGGACCGCCCGCCGCGGTCGCCCTGCCGGTGTTCTGGGCCCTGCGACTCCACGAGAACTGGATCCACCACGAGGACGTGCGCCGGGCCGACGGGTCCGGCCCCCGCCCGTCCGATGACGTGGTCGGCGACGCCCTGTGGGCGGCCCTCGCCTGGTACGGCGCCTACCAGCGCAAGGTCCTGGCCGGGGTCGACCTGGTGGTCCGGCGCAGCGATGCCGGCGGGGCCGAGCGGCGTCTCGGCGACGCCTCCGGCGAGCGGGTCACCGTGACCGGCCCGCCGGGCGAGATCGCCCTCGTCGTCGCCGGACGGGCCCGGGCCTCCCACGCCGACATCGAGGGGCCCGACGAGGCCGTCGCCCGTCTCACGGGCCCCGGGGTGACGATGTGAGCCGGGGGATGCCGCTCGACGGTGCCCGGGTCGTGGTGACGGGGGCGTCGCGGGGGATCGGCGCTGCCGTGGCCGAACACTTCGCCCGCGCCGGGGCCCGGGTGCTCGGCGTCGCCCGCACCCGGGAGGCGCTCGAGGAGGTCAGCCGCCGCACCGGGGGCGAGCACCTCGTGGCCGATCTCACCGATCCCGACGAGGTCGACACCCTCGTCGAGCGCTGCCTCGAACGCCTCGGCCACATCGACGTGTGGGTCAACAACGCCGGGATCGAGACCGACGACGCCTTCGTCCGCGTCGAGCGCGCCGGCCTGCGGCGCCTGGCCCGCCTCGACTTCGAGGTGCCCGTCCTGTTGACCCGCGACGTGGTCCCCCACATGCTCGAGCGGGGACGGGGCCGGGTGGTGCAGATGAGCTCGATCGCCGGCGTCGTGCCCTATCCCGGCCTGACCGCCTACGCCGGCGCCAAGGCGGGGCTGCGGAACTTCACCGAGTCCCTCCGCCTCGAACTGAAGGGCAGCGGAGTGGGCCTGACGGTGGTCTCGCCCGGTCCGGTCGCCACGGCCATGTGGGACCGCGTCGACGCCCCCGACGCCTGGGCGGGGCCGGCCCTGCGCCGCTTCCGGCGCCTCGCCTACCTGCCCGTCGTGCCGGTCGACACCGTCGCCCGCAAGACGGTGCGGGCCGTGCGACGCGGTCAGCCCCGCGTGCGGGTGCCGCGGCGCTACCTGCCCTTCCACCTCCTGGCGGAGGCACCGGGCGCCATCGTCCGCGCCACCCTGACCGGGGTCCGGCTGCCGCGTGTGGAGCCGCTCAGCGACGCGTGACGCGAACGGGCAGGCGGCTGTAGCCGTGCACGAAGGAGGAGAAGACCCGCTCGGGTTCGTCGACCACCTCGATGCGCTCGAAGCGGGGGAGGATCTCCTCCCACAGCACCCGGAGCTGGAGCTCGGCGATCCGGCTCCCCATGCAGAAGTGGATGCCGTAGCCGAAGGAGAGGTGGCGGTCGGCGTTCGGGCGCTCGATGTCGATCACGTCGGCGTCGGCGAAGACGTCCTCGTCGCGGTTGGCCGACACGTACCACATGAGGACCTGGTCGCCGGCGCGGATCTGCTTGCCCCCGAGCTCGGTGTCGCGGGTGGCGGTGCGCCGCATGTACGACAGGGGGGTCTGCCAGCGGATGATCTCGGGGACCATCTTGGGGATGAGGCCCGGATCGGCGACCAGCTTGTCGTACTGGTCGGGGAACAGGTTCAGCCCGTAGACGCTGCCCGACATGGTGTTGCGGGTGGTGTCGTTGCCCCCGACGATCAACAAGAGCAGGTTCCCCAGGTGCTTCAGGGGCGGGTAATCGCGGGTGGCCTCCCCGTGAACGAGCATCGAGACGAGGTCGAAGCCGGGCTTGCGGCGCCGCTCCTCCCACAGGTCCTCGAAGTAGGCGACGCACTCCATGAACTCGTCGATCTTCTGCTGCTGGGTCTCGACCACACCACCCGGTTCCGGCACGGCGAACACGATGTCGGACCAGCGGGTGAGCTTGCGCCGGTCGGCCATCGGGAAGTCGAACAAGGTGGCGAGCATCAAGGTGGTGAGCTCGATGGAGACGGTGTCGACCCAGTCGAAGGTCTCCCCTTCGGGTAGGGAGTCGAGCACGGCCGCCGTGCGCTCCCGGATCATCGGCTCGATGTTGCGCAGGTTGCTCGGCGCCGACACACCCCGCACCGTCTTGCGCTGCTCGGTGTGGGTGGGGGGATCCATCGAGATGAACGACATGATGGCCTGGGGTGGGGCGTCCTTCTTGGCGAAGCGCTCCAGGCCGAGGGTGATGCCCCGGGCCGACGAGTAGGTCTCCCAGTCGCCGTCGACGGCGCGGACGTCCTCGTAGCGGGTGACCGACCAGTAGCGGCCCGCCGTCTCGAGCACGTTGAGGTGCACCGGATCCTCGGCCCGCAGACGGGCGAAGTGGTCCTGCCAGCGGTCCTCGGCGAAGAGGTGGGGGTTGGCGGGGTTGATCTCGTCGATCGACAGCTCGGCCGCCGCGGGCACCCCGGCGCCGCGCTCGGCCATCTCCATCTCCGGCGTGCGGATGTCGGGATCGAACAGGGGGGTCTCGGGTGCGGTGTCGGTCATGGCGGCTCCTCGGTCCCCGGCATTGTGACCCAGACCGGTGCCGGCCCGACAATCACGTGGGGACGAGAGCGGCAGCCCCAGCGGCGTGAGCGGTGCGATCCCGACTTGGATTACAGATATGTAATTCCAAGTTTCGAGCACGAAACTTGGAGGACGGTCGCTACAGTCCAAGCGTGCCCACCGACCTCTCGAACTCCCCGGTCGGCACGACCGTCGTCATCCGGGGAACGGACAGTCGCTTCGGAGCCCCGTACGAGCTCGAGGCGTTCGTGCCCCATCCACTGCCCCGGGACCCGCGGGAGCTCGACCTGTCCGGGCCGGTGTGGACGGCGCTCTCTGACGCGATGGCGGCGGTGGGCCGGCTCGACTCGGCAGCGACCCGCATCCCCAACCCCGGGCTCGTGACCCGTGTTGCAACCCGTCGCGAGGCCATCGGCACGTCCGCGCTCGAGGGTACCTTCGCCGACCTGACCGAGCTCTTCGCCGCCGAGGCCGTCTCCGGCGACGAGGCGAACCAGAGTACTCCGCCCAACATTCGCGAGGTGATGAACTACACGCGCGCCGCCGAAGCGGCGTACGACTGGGTGCGGACGCGACCGATCACGATGCCCCTCCTCTCGAGCCTGCAGGCGGCGATCGTGCGCGGCACCGACAGCGACGGGCCCGCCGCGGGAGCTCTACGGGACTGCCAGGTTTTCATCGGCGCCAGGAACCGCCCCATCACCGAGGCGCGCTTCATCCCTCCGCCGCCGGGCGACCAGCTCAGGGTCCTGCTGGAGGACTGGCTCGATTGGATCAACGACCCGTCGCTTCGAGACTCACTCCCTCTTGTGGCTCGGGTCGCCCTGGCTCATTATCAGTTCGAGGCCATCCACCCCTTCACCGACGGCAACGGCCGCCTCGGCCGCCTGATCGCCGTCCTCCAGATGCTGCGCGACGGTGCGTTGACGGCACCGGTGCTGTCGGTCTCCGACTGGCTGAAGGATCACGCAAGCGAGTACCGGGACCATCTCCTCGGCGTGAGTGTCACCGGCGACTGGGGCCCCTGGGTCGAGTTCTTCACCCGGGCGGTCGCGCGGTCCGCCGAGGACACGTATCACAAGGTGATCAGTCTCCTCGATCTCCGTGAAGAGCTCGTCTCACGAGCCCGCGCCGAGCTTCCCCGAGCGCGGCTCGCTATCGAGATCGCCGAGGATCTCATCGCCTTTCCGGTCCTCTCCGTCGCCAGTGCGCAGGCCCGCCACGGACGGAGCAATCAGGCGAACCGCAACGCCATCAACCGACTGTGCGAGCTCGGCCTCCTCGAGCCCTACGGCGACGCCAGATACGGCCGCCTCTACTGGAACCGCCGCGTGTTCGAGATCATCGAGAGCTGACGCCGCCAAGCCGGTGACGGCGACCCCGCCGGCCAGGTCCCTCGTTCGGAGCGGGTGAGGGGAATCGAACCCCCGTTCTCAGCTTGAGAAGCTGATCGGGCGCATTGGGCTCGATCGGCGACAGGGCCGCGTTTTCCCGGGTCGTGAGCGGCTTTCGGGAGATTGCGGTCTGACCGCTAGATCCCGCTCGCTCGGCGATGGGGTAGTCCAGCCGACACTCAGCCGCTGCTGGACCCAGATCGTCGACTGGCATGGGGCCCGCGCCTCCCACGGCCCAGCGGGGGCGATCAACAACTTGGTCAAAACGCGTGAGGCGGGCAACGTTCGGGTTCCGGAAAGTTCCAGCACCACCGGATCCGCTCACTGCTCTCCGCCGGCCAACCCGGCTGGAAGCTCCTCGTCACCATCACACACCGCTGCAATCCAAAGAGGCCTCAAACCAGACTTGACCCCAATCCATCGATCCTCTGCGCGCGACCCACGCCGGCCGAGCGTTCACCATCAGGCCCATCCGTGCCCGCTGCTTGACACCCCCCCCCACGCCCCTATCTTCTTTGCATGTTGGCGATGCGGCGGTCTCGGCTTCTCCCTCCCA
>RFFY01000157.1 GCA_003697065.1 Actinomyces sp.
CGGCGAGGCCACGAGCGGGGAGATCATGGGGTGGCTACGGGGCCGGATCGCCCGCCAGAAGCTGCCCCGTTCGATCGACTACGTCGAGGCCATGCCCCGCGACCCCAACGGCAAGCTCTACAAGCGCAAGCTGCGTGACCCCTACTGGGTCGGCCGCCAGAGCGCCATCTGACGATCCGTCCCGGGCACGCCGGTCCGGGTGCCGGCACGCCGGTACGCCATCTGACGATCCGTCCCGGTCACGCCGGTCCGGGTGCGGGCACATGGGGCCCGGCGTGGGCCTGCGATACTGGTGCGCCGACGCCGGGAGGTCCCAT
Organism: Actinomyces sp.; assembly: GCA_003697065.1. Classification (GTDB taxonomy): domain Bacteria; phylum Actinomycetota; class Acidimicrobiia; order Acidimicrobiales; family Aldehydirespiratoraceae; genus J010. The sequence continues at coordinate 318 of RFFY01000157.1, forward strand.
GCCCATCACCGCCAGCCGTGCCGACACCGATCCCGTGTCGGCCGCCCACGAGGCCTTCGGTCTGCGCACCGACATCGTCGACGAGCTCGCTGTGCAGCGCACCGTCGACCGTTTCCGGGCCGAGGGCGTGATCCTGCCCACCTTCGCCGAACTCGCCCAGCCCTCCACCATCCCCGCCGCCCGCATCGCCGCCCTCGAGGGGGTCGACCGCTCCGAGCCCGACGCCCGCAACCTCTTCCGGGTCCACTGGTACAACCACCTGCGACCCGACGGGGGGACCGACCCGACCCCGGCGCCGGTGCCCGACCACCTCGAACTGCCCCCCGAGCTGACGGGCGTCGAGGCCCGCATCGTGCTGGCTCTGGGCAACCGCTTCCCCATGATCGGGGCCCACAAGGTCCTGGCCGCCTACGCCTGTCTCGTCCCCCGCCTCGTCACCGGCCGGTTCGACCCCTCCGAGCACCGGGCCGTGTGGCCCTCCACGGGCAATTACGCCCGCGGCGGGGTGGCGATCAGCCGGATCCTGGGGTGTCGGGGCGTGGCGGTCCTGCCGGCGGGCATGAGCCAGGCCCGCTTCGACTGGCTCGAACGCTGGACCCTCGAGCCCGAGCGCGACATCATCCGCACCCCCGGGACCGAGTCGAACGTCAAGGAGATCTACGACACCTGCGCCGTTCTCGAGACCGACCCGACCAACGCCGTCATCAACCAGTTCTCCGAGTTCGCCAACCACCTCGGTCACCGCCTGGTGACGGGCCCGGCCCTCGAGCGGGTCTTCGAGCACGTCACCGCCGACACGCCGTCGGCCCGTCTGGCGGCCTTCGTGTCGGCGTCGGGGTCGGCGGGCACGCTCGGTGCCGGCAACCACCTGGCGGCCCGCCACGGGTGCCGGGTCGTCGCCGCCGAGGCCCTCGAGTGCCCGACCCTGCTCGAGAACGGTTTCGGCGAGCACAACATCCAGGGCATCGGTGACAAGCACGTGCCCCTCATCCACGACGTGTTCGCCACCGACGACGTGGTGGCCGTCAGCGACCGCTCGACCGACGCTCTCGACGCCTTGTTCAACACGCCCGCGGGCCGGGCCCACCTGGTCGACCGGGTGGGGGTGGCCCCCGAGGTCGTCGACGCTCTCGTGCACCTCGGGTACTCCTCGATCTGCAACGTCCTGGCGGCCATCGCCGTCGCCAAAGCCCACGGCTACGGGCGTGAGGACGTCATCGTCACCGTGGCCACCGACGGGTCCGAGATGTACGACGCCGAGCGCCGTGCCTACCTCGAGCACCGCTACCCCGACGGTTTCGGACCGGTCGAGGCGGCCGAGGTGTACGGACGGGAGCTGGCGTCGGCCGACACGGCCCGCCACCTCGAACTCACCGATGCCGAGCGCCGTCGCATCTTCAACCTCGGCTACTTCACCTGGGTGGAGCAGCAGGGGGTGCCGGTCGCCGACTTCTCGGTTCGCCGCCACCGGCGCTTCTGGGACGACATGGTGCCCTTCGTCGATGCCTGGGACGAGCTCATCGCCGAGGTGAACGCCCGCACCGGTCTGCGGGGCGACGAGTGAGCGACCCCGGGTCGCCCACCTGCACCTTCGTCACCCATCGCCGACGCCTCGACCTGCACCGGCGCTGGTCGCCGGTTCTCGGCGAGGCGGCGGTGGTCGCCGAGATCGAGGCCCTCGACCGGGCCGTGGAGGAGGTGGACGGGCGACGCTTCGTTCCCACCCCCTTTTCCGCCCGTCCGGAGCTGACCCTCGCCGACGGTGACGACGGGTCGGCGGACACGGCGGGGATCGAGATCTGGGTCAAGGACGAGACCGGCAACGTGGCCGACTCCCACAAGGGCCGGCACCTGTTCGGGGTCGCCGTCGACCACCGCCTCGCCGCCCGCGACGGTCGCCCCGTCGAGGGCCGCTACGCCATCGCCAGTTGCGGCAACGCGGCGGTGGCGGCGGCGGTGGTGGCGGCGGCCGCCGGCCGCGAGCTCGAGGTGTTCGTCCCCACCTGGGCCGACGTCGACGCCGTGGCCCGCATCGAGGCCCTCGGGGCGCGGGTCGTGGCGTGCCCGCGCGTGCCGGGCACGGTGGGCGACCCGGCCTATCTGGCGTTCCGGGAGGCGGTCGAGCGGGGGGCCGTACCGTTCTCGTGTCAGGGCACCGACACCCCCGGTGCTCTCGACGGGGGTCGGACCCTGGCCTGGGAGATGGGCGAGGTGGTGGACCGGCTCGACCGGGTGGTGGTCCAGGTGGGCGGCGGTGCCCTGGCCACGTGCGTGGCGCGGGGCCTGGCCGAGGAGGTCGCCGAAGGTCGCCTGGCCTCCCTCCCGTGCTTCCACGCCGTGCAGCCGGTCGGGAACCATCCCCTGGCGCGGGCGTGGGACCGCCTCGTGGCGGAGCTGCTCGAGACGACGGCGCCGACCGACAACGCCGACCGGGCCGCGGCGGCAGGACGCCTGGGGCGCATGGGCGAGGCCGAGCGTCGGGTCGTCACGGCCCGCCTGCGGTCCACCCCGGACCGTTACATGTGGCCCTGGGAGGACGAGCCACGCTCGGTCGCCACCGGCATCCTCGACGACGTCACCTACGACTGGATCGACATCGTCGACGCCATGTTGGCCTCCGGCGGGTTCCCCCTGGTGGCGGGCGAGGAGGATCTGATCACCGCCCACCGCCTGGGTCGGGCGGCGACCGGCATCGACGTCAGCGCCACGGGAACGGCGGGGTTGGCCGGGGCCCGGCTCCTCGCCGGACTGGGGGTACCCGACGCGGGCGAACGGGTGGCGGTCCTCTTCACCGGCCGGCGCTGAGCGGTCGAGCGGCCGCTCCCGGTGGCGTCAGGGGGCGGGGACTCGGGTAGGGGGCTCGGGTGGGGGCTGGAGACACTCGTAGATCCACGCCACGATCGGCCCGTCGGGGGTCTCGACCTCGGTGCGGACCCGCCGGTAGCCGGGTCCCTCGAAGGCGTCGAGGCGGTTCCAGTGGGCGGGCAGGTCGGGTGAGGTGAACACCCGGACGTCGACGGGTCCGGCGGCGGGGTCGAGACGCAGGGCGGGGTAGCCGTCGAGACCGCTCCAGCGGGCCGTGTAGAGCACGCCGCGCACGGTCCCGGTGCACCAGGTGCCGTCGAGCCCGGCGAGGACGTGGTGGTTCGCCTCGCCGGGACGCAGGGTGCCGTAC
>RFFY01000815.1 GCA_003697065.1 Actinomyces sp.
GCCCGCCAGGCGACCGCCACCCTGCGACGGACGGTGCAGCGGCTCGAGCGCGACATCGCCGAGACCGAGACGGAGATCGGCGAGCTCGAAGGCCGCCTCGCCGACCCGAGCATCTACGAGGCCCCCGAGCTCGTGGCGGAACTGGCCGACGCCCACGAGGCCGCCAAGGCGCGGGCGGCCCGTCTGCTGGCGGAATGGGAACGGGCGGCCGCCGAGTTGGAGGAGCTCCAGACCGACAGCGCCTGAGCTCCCGTCGGTGTCGGCTACGGTCGGGGCCGTGGAGATCCAGATTCGGCACAACCCTTCCTTCTCCGTCGCCCGAATCCTGTTGGGTCCGGGCGAGCCGATCCGCGCCGAGTCCGGCGCCATGATGGCCATGGCGGTCGACACCAGCCTCGACGCCCGCATCGAGGGCGGCCTGATGAAGGGCCTCAAGCGCAGCGTCCTCGGCGGCGAGTCGCTCTTCATCACCACCGCCACCGCCGGTCCTCAGGGCGGGTGGATCGATCTGGCGCCCTCGCTGCCCGGCGACGTGGCGGTCGCGACCATCACCCCCGACGCTCCCCTACTCGTCCAACGCGGGTCGTTCCTGGCGGCCGAGCAGGGCGTCGAGATCGACACCAAGTGGGGCGGGATGCGCAACCTCATCGGCGGCGAGGGCGGTTTCCTGCTGCGGGCGTCGGGGCAGGGGGAGATCGTGTTGTCGACCTACGGGGCCCTCGACCGCTTCCAACTCGCGGCCGGTCAGCAGGTCGTCGTCGACACCAATCACATGGTGGCGTTCTCCGAGAGTGTCACCATGGAGTTGCGCAAGGCGTCGGAGTCGGCCTGGAAGTCGATGAAGTCGGGGGAAGGCCTGGTGTTCGTCTTCACCGGTCCCGGCGAGCTGATGATGCAGTCGCGCAACCCCGACGAGATCGTGCGCTACATCGCCGCCAACATGCCCGGGAACCGGGCCTGACCCGACGGTTCCGGCGCGGCGGCGGGCGGACGCGCGGCGCCCGGCGCGGCGCCCGGGCCCCGGCGAGCGTGTCACAGGGCTGTTCTAGGTTGAGGCGAGCAGCTCGACCGGTCTGCTGCGGGGACGGTCCGACCACGAGGATCCCCGATCCGGCACGCCTAGGCCCGCGCCCGACGGGGTTCCGTTCCGCCGAGGACCGCCATGACCGTTGCCGTCACCTCTTCACCATCCGTCGCCGGATTCGGCTCCCGTCTCGTGCGCCTCGGCGAGATCATGTCGCGGGCCCAGCACGAGCTGGTCACCACTGCCGCTGCCTTCGCCGACGGCGGCGAATGGCGGCGCGAGGGTGCGACCAGCGCCGCTCACTGGATCGCCGAGCACCTCGACGTGGCCGTGGCGACCGCCCGCGAGTGGATCCGCGTCGGGCGGGCGCTGCGCTCGTTCCCGATCTTCGACGAGGCGTTCGCCAGCCGGCGACTCTCCTACGCCAAGGTCAGGATTCTCACC
>RFFY01000158.1 GCA_003697065.1 Actinomyces sp.
CGGCCGTGGCGCTGGGCCTGGACGCCACCAACACCGGCTACGACGGGGCGGTGGCCCAGGGCCTGTATGCGGGAACGCCGAGCCAGTGGACGGATCTGGACCTGAACCAGTCGTGGCTGGATACGAACAACGGCGGGTCCACCATCGTCGAGGGTCTCGACGTCACGGGGTCGTTGTCGATCTCGGTGCCGAACCTGACCCTGCGCTACTGCAAGGTCCACGACATGTCCCCGACGGCGAACTATCTCGTCGACAACGTGCCGTGGCTGGGTAGCGGTTCGGGTGCGGGGGTGACGTGTGAGTACTGCACCTTCGACGGGGGGCTGAACACATCCAAGAGCTTCCTGGGAATCGACTTCACCCTGGATCGCTGCCTGGTCATCGGCAACGAGGACGGGGTGCACATGACCCATGACGTGCTCGCGACCTCGGGCAGCGACTACGGCATCGTCCGCGAGTGCTTCATCCACTCCCAGACCCATGACGGGGCGGCGGGCCAGCACTCGGACTGCGTGCAGATCTGGTCGAAGGGGACTCTCGTCATCGAACGGTCCCGGCTGATCGCCCCCCAGCGGGACCAGAACGCGTGCCTGCAGATGGCTGACGCGTCCGATGTGCGGGTGCAGGACTGCTACCTGTTCGGCGGGGGCTTCGTGTACCAGGGCTCGCCGGCCGGGACCCTGCACTCGTGGGGGAACATGGTGGCCTACGACTCCTACGCCTTCGGGGTGTACACGCCGGATCTCGTCTCGTTGGATGCGGCCGGTGACGTGTGGTGGGGCTGGGAGGGGTCGATCCCGTTGATCGACACGGCCGGCAACCCCGAGGCGCCGTCGCCGCCGGCGTCGCCTCCGGCGAACGGCACCCCGATCCCGCCGGGGTCGTGACATGGCCGTCACGCATTCGTCGGGGTCGGCGGCATACGCGTCGGGGACATTCACGGTCACCGAACCCACCGGCGCTGCCTCCGGCGATCTTCTCCTCGCCTGGTTCTGGTCGGGCGACAACATCTCCACGACGACGATCACCGAGTCCGGCGGCACGGACTGGACCCGCATCGACTTCGTGGAACTCAACGGCGGGTCGGTCGAGCTGTGGGGCCACAAGCGCACGGCGTCGGCGCCGAACCTGACGTTCACGCGGGCGGCGACCGCGTTCGTGAAGTGGGATGTGGCGTTGATCCCGGCAGCGGAGTGGTCCGGGACGCTCACCGATGTCGTCACCGCGACCGCTGATTCGGGGACGGCCGACAACCAGATCCTGCCGCCGGGCACGTCGACGGTGTCACGCTCGTGGGGCGGGATCGGGTTCGTCGCCGCCGCCCATGACGGAGGCGATGCCACCGCGACGCCGCCGACGGGGATGACCGAGATCATCGACGAGCAGTCCGACCCGGGCTGGCTGAATGCCTTCCTGGCGGAGCAGACCTCCTTGCCGTCCGGGGCGTTCCACCCCGGCTCGCTGCGGTTCTCGACCTCGGCGTCGCTGTCGGTGATGACGGCGCTGGTGAAGCTCGCCGCCGACGCCACCGACTTCTCGGTGCTGGTCAACGGAGACGGCGACGGGACCACCTATCAGCCGCGCGGCCAATGGTCCCTGGAGTCGTACGCGACGATCGACGACGGGATCGACGCCGCCAACGACACCGACTACATCCAGTCGATCTACACGTCAGGGTCGGCCACCCAGTCGACGAGCTTCACCCTGGCGGACACCCCGACCGACTTCGCGTCGGCGGCGAAGGTGTCGGTCACGGCCCGCATGCGGACCATCAACCGGGTCGACGACTGGATCATCCTGTCGGCGAAGCTCGTCGCCACCGACGGGACCCTGCTGGCGTCGGGCACCTATCTCGACTCGACCCAGATTGTTCACATCTACTCGACCGCCGGTGACGGCGCCGCGTTCGACAACTTCACCGTCGAGTTCCCCACGGTGAACACGACGGCCACCAAGGCCCAGTGGGACTCGGCGATTCTGGTGCTGCGCGGTGCCTGGTCGACGATCGGTACCGCCGACACGCTCCCGTCGCTGCGGGTGAGCGATGTCGAGGTGTTCGTCGAATACACCGCCGGTGGGGGCGGCACCCCGCACACCGAGACGATCACCGACTCGGTCGGGATCACCGACACCACCTCGACCGTCAGCGGGGTCACCGAGACGCTCACCGACTCGGTCGGTGTCACCGACGCCACCTCGACCGCCAGCGGGGTCGGCGAGACCGTCACCGACCCGGTGGGGATCACCGACACGGCCACGCCGGCCACCTCGGTGCAGGTGACGGTCACCGACTCGGTGGGGATCACCGACGGGTCGCCGGCGTCGTCGTCGGGTCTCGCCGAGACGGTCACCGACACCGTCGGCGTCACCGACACCGCCACCGGTGCGGTCGACTACGTGGTCACGATCACCGACTCCGTCGGCGTCACCGACACC
>RFFY01000159.1 GCA_003697065.1 Actinomyces sp.
CCATCACCGTCCTGGAGTCCTTCTTCCTGTTCGGCGTGGCCGTCCCCATCGTGCGCCACATCAGCGGCTTCGGCTGGTGGGGGGTCGCCCGGACGGTCGGGCGCCCGACGCTCGCCGCGGTGGCCGCGGTGGCGGTGGTCGACTCCCTGCGTGGCGTCGGGCTCTTCGATCCCGTCCCCCTGCTGGTGCGCGTGGCGCTCACCGGAGGCCTGGGGGTACTCGTCGCTGCAGGCCTCGAGCTCATGGCCGACACCCCGTTGCGGACACAGGCCGTGGCGAGGCTCGGTGAGCTCATCGGTCGCCGACGTGTCGGGGAGGCGGTGTGAGCTGGGGACGTCGTCGGACGGCGTCCGAGGGTGCGGTCGACGTGGGTGACACGACGCCCCGTCGTGTGTTGGCGGTCGCCTCGAGCGGCGGCCACTGGGTCCAGCTGAGGCGTCTGCGGCCGGCCTTTCGGGGCCAGGAGGTGGTCTACGTGACCGTCCGCGCCGAGGACGCCGCCGAGGTCGACGACGGTCGATGTCGCCTGGTCCCGGACGCGACGCGCTGGGACCGCCTGCGTCTCGTGCGGCTGGCGCTGACGATGGCGTGGATCCTGGTGCGGGAGCGTCCGGACGTGGTGGTGTCGACCGGTGCGGCGCCCGGCTACCTGGCCCTGCGACTCGGCCGGCTCCTGGGTGCCCGAACCGTCTGGGTCGACTCCATGGCCAACGCCGAGGAGCTGAGCCTCTCGGGACGCCGTATCGGCCCCCATGCCGATCTCTGGCTGACCCAGTGGCCCCATCTGGCCCGACCCGGGGGGCCCGACTACAGGGGGCAGGTGGTGTGACCGGGAGCCCGAACCCCCCGACCGGCAGAGGTGGCGAGGGGCCCCTGCGGATCTTCGTGACGGTGGGCGCCCAGATGTCGTTCGACCGCCTCGTCGACGCTGTCGTGGCGTGGGCACGTCGCCACGGCGACGAGGCCGAGGTCTTCGCCCAGATCGGCCCGACCCAGGACCCGCCGCCGGACGTGGCCTGGGTCCGGTCCCTCGGCCCCGGTGAGTTCGCCGAGCGTCTCCGCTGGGCTGACGTCGTGGTCAGCCACGCCGGCATGGGTACCGTGATCTCCGCCCTCGTGGCCGGCGTGCCGGTCGTGGTCATGCCCCGGCTGGGACGGCGCCGCGAGACCCGAAACGATCATCAGGTGGCGACGGCCGCCCGCCTCGCCGACCGCCCCGGCGTGACGGTCGCCGCCGACACCGACGAGCTCATCGATCTGCTCGAGCGCCGCTGTTGGTCGGCGGGCTCGGCCGATCCGTTCGCATCACCGACCCTCATCGAGGCCATCCATGACTTCATCCGCGACACCCCCCCTCGCCGCTGCCGCCGCCGTCGCCGGTCCGGTCCGTGACTTCGCCGACGCGGTCGAGTCGCGGACCCTCCACGTCGGGGTCGTCGGTCTCGGCTACGTCGGGCTGCCGCTGGTGGGCGCCCTGGAGGCGGCCGGGTTCACCGTCACCGGCTTCGACGTCGACACCACCAAGGTCGCCGCTCTCGAGCGGGGCGAGAACTACCTCGAGCATCTCGGCGACGAGCTCTTCGCCACCCTGGCCGCTTCGGACCGCTTCGCGGCCACCAGCGATGCGGGCGACCTGGCCCCGTGCGATGCCATCGTCATCTGCGTGCCCACACCCCTCGGGGCCCATCACGAACCCGATCTCTCCTACGTGCTCGGGACGGCGCGCACCCTGAACGGGGTTCTGCGGCCGGGCCAGCTCGTCGTGCTCGAGTCGACGACCTATCCGGGCACGACGCGTGACGAGCTCACCCCGGTCCTGGTCGAAGGGACCGGCCTCGTCCCCGGCCGTGACGTGTTCGTGGCCTACTCCCCCGAACGGGAGGATCCGGGTCGCGACGCCGATACGCGGACGATCCCCAAGCTGGTCGGTGGCCTCGATCCCGTGTCGGGGGCGCTGGCGGCGGCCATGTACAGGGCGGCGGTGGCCTCGGTCGTCGAGGTCGAATCGGCCGAGATCGCCGAAGCGGCCAAGCTCCTCGAGAACGTCTTCCGGGCCGTGAACATCGCCCTGGTCAACGAGATGAAGCTCGTCCTCGACGCCCTGGGGATCGACGTCTGGAAGGTGGTCGAGGCGGCGGCCACCAAGCCCTTCGGGTTCATGCCCTTCTATCCGGGTCCGGGTCTGGGGGGCCACTGCATCCCCATCGATCCCTTCTACCTGACCTGGAAGGCCCGCGAGGTGGGCCAGCCCACCCAGTTCATCGAGCTGGCGGGCCTGGTCAACACCGCCATGCCCCGCTACGTGGTCGACCGCCTGATCCGGGCTCTCAACGACCGGGGTCGGGCGGCGCGTGGGAGCCGGGTCCTCCTGATCGGTCTGGCCTACAAGGCGGGGGTGTCCGACACCCGTGAGTCGCCCTCGTTCGAGCTCATCGAGCTGCTGAGAGAGCGCGGGGTCGAGGTCGACTACCACGACCCCCACGTCCCGATCGCCCCTCGGGTGCGGCGCCACGACGTGGGTCTGGCGTCGGTCGAGCTCACCGCCGACCTCGTGGCCTCCTACGACGCCGTGCTCATCGCCACGGCGCATCCCGATGTGGACTACGAGCTGCTGGCATCGGCGTCTCGCCTGATCGTCGACACGCGCAACGCCATGGCCGCCCACGCCGCCGCCCTCGGTGAGCGCCTCGTGAAGGCCTGAACACGTGACCCCCACGGCCGGTGAGGCGAGCGAGACGCGAGGCGAGCTGACGGGCGATGTCACCCCCGACGGGATCGTCGCCTTCGCCGGCGTCGACTGGTGGTACCACAACCGCGGTCACAGCGAGTGCCAGATCCTGCGTCGTCTCGCCGTCGACACTCCGGTTCTGTGGGTCAACTCCATGGGGATGCGGACCCCCCGGCCGGGTCGGACGGAGTTGCCCTGGCGGCGCTGGGCCCGCAAGGCCCGCAGCACCCTGAAGGGTCTGCGTCGTGACCCATCGGGGCTGTGGGTGCTGTCCCCCCTGTACGTTCCCCGCTTCGATTCGCGCTGGGTCGAGCGCAACGGTCGGCTCGTCGGGGCACAGGTCCGGCTGGCGATGCGGCGGGTGGGAATCAGGCGTCCCGCCGTGTGGATCACCCTGCCCACCGCCGCTCCCGCCGTCGCCGCGAGCTGGCGGCCCCTGGTGTTCAACCGGTCGGACGAGTTCTCGGCATTTCCCGAAGTCGACGCCGATCTGATCGGGGGGCTGGAGCGGCACCTGCTCGGGCGCGCCGATCACACCCTGTACGTCAACCACGAGCTGCTCGAGCGGGAACGGGAGGCGACGGCCGACCCCGTTTTCTTGGGCCATGGTGTCGATCACGAGCACTTCGCCCGGGGCGCCGAGCGACCCGAACCCCCCGCGCTGGCTCGCCTGCCGCGGCCCCTGGTCGGGTTCTACGGCGCTCTCGACGACTACACCATCGATCTCGACTGCATGGTGGCCGCAGCCCGTGCCGTTCCGCAGGGGACGCTGGTGGTGATCGGCCCCCAGGCGATGGAGATCGATCGACTCACCGCCGAACCCAACGTCGTGTATCTCGGTCCCGTGGCCTACGAGGACCTGCCCGCCTATGCGGCCCGCTTCGACGTGGGAATCATGCCGTGGCTGCGCAACGACTGGATCGCCCGGTCGAACCCGATCAAGCTCAAGGAGTACCTGGCCTGCGGGTTTCCCGTGGCCACCACCGACTTTCCGGCTCTCGCGCCCTACCGCCACCTGTGCCGGGTCGCGTCGGGGGCCGACGACTTCGCCGAAGCCGTGGTGGCCGCCCTGGCCGAGAGGGACGACGAGGAACGGCGCCGGGCCCGCCGGGACGCCGTCCGGGGCGACGAGTGGTCGGTGCTCGCCGAGCGGTGCCGATGCCTGCTGGGGGTGCCGACGTCGGGAGCCGAGCCGCCGGGATGACCGTCAGGCCAGGGGGTGGACGTCGACGTCGACGCCCGACTCGGCCAGATCGGCGCGGATCTCGGCCTCGTAGACCGGGTTCATGACCACCACCACCTCGACGCCGCGAGACGCCAGGTCCGACGGCGCGACCACGGGGTTGCCGGTCGGCAGGACGCGACCCCACTTGCGCGGGTTGATGTCGGTGACGAGGGCCCCACCGACGAGGTCAGGCGCCACGGTGACGAGGGCGACGGCCTTGGAACTGGCACCCCACAGACAGACCGTGCGGTCCGCCACGACGGCACGGAGGCGGGACAGGGCGGCGTCGACCCGGGCGGTGAAGGCGGCGATCGCCCCGGGGTCGTGACCCGGCCAAGGGCGGGACCCCACGTCCCCGGTGCCGGCGACACGGCCCGTCAGACACACGTACTGGTCGTCGAAGGCGAGATCGACACTGTCGACGGCGAGCCCCGCCCGTTCGGCGGCGGCCGCCAGGGACGCCGGCGAGAAGTAGGTGACGTGCTCGTAGTAGAGGTCCCAGAAGGCTCCGTCGTCGAGGATGCGTGTGAGATCGGGTACCTCGAGATACACGACCGTGCCCGGCTCGTGGTTGTCGGCGACCGCGGCCATGAGGGCGGCGGGGTCGTCGAGGTGCTCGAGGGTGTGACGGCACACGACGAGATCCGCCTCGAGGGACTCGCCGGGGCCGTAGGGGCGGGCCTCGAAGACCAGATCGAGGCCGTCGTCGTCGAGAGCGCCGGGTGAGAAGGCGGGGTCGAGCCCGATGCCGGGGCCACCCGTGCGGCGACACACGAGGCGGAGGAAGTCGCCCTTGCCGCACCCGATCTCGAGGGTCCGGGCGCCGTCGAGACCGTAGCGCTCCACCAGGCGGTCGATGGTCTCGGTGGCGAAGGCGACGAAACGGGGGGAATGGGCCTGGGTGTCCTCGTAACCCTCCCCGTAGTCGACCAGCCCGGGTTCGAAGGCGAGGTTGCGACCGGTACCGCAGCGGGTGCACACGCGGATGTCGAGGGAGCCGGAGGGGGCGGCTGCGGCCTCCTCCGCCGAGGCGTACAGGCGCGAGTTGGCGACGGGAACCCGGTCGACGGCGAGGAGGGGATCGGACCAGCTCGTCGCCGAACAGATCGGGCAGGTCGGGGTCACGCCTGGGCGAGGGCGACCGGCCGGAGATCGGCGGTGACCTCGCCGGCGGCCAGACGGGCCCGCAAATGACGGATCCGCAGGTAGCGGTCACCCTCGAAGTCGTCCATGGTGATCCGGTGTTCCCGGTACCGGTCCACCAGTTCGGCGATACCGGTCTCGACGGTCCAGGCGGGCCGGAATCCGGGCAGGACCTCGCGGATCCGCGAGAAGTCGACGCGGTAGTCGCGGATGTCGGGCTCGCCACCGGGGGCGTAGGTGACGACACTGCCGGGGACGGCGGCGGCGACCATCTCCGCCACGTCGCGCACCTGGAAGTTCTCCGCCGTCGTTCCCACGTTGAAGGCCGTGTCGTGGACGAGCTCGCGGGGAGCGTCGAGAACCTCGCACACGGCGAGGGCGATGTCGGCCACGTGCACGAGGGGCCGCCACGGGGTTCCGTCGCTCTTGATGAGCACCTTGCCGGTGAGCAGGGCGTGCCCGACGAGGTTGTTGACCATCAGGTCGGCCCGGAGTTTCGGGCTCCACCCGTAGGCGGTGGCATTGCGCATGTAGGTCGGGGAGAAGTCGTCGTCGGCGAGCTCGGACAGCTCCTGTTCGGTCCGCACCTTCGACTCGCCGTAGGGCGTGACCGGGTTGAAGGCGGCGCCCTCGTCGAGGTGGGCGGAGCCCGCGGCGCCGTACAGGGAACACGAGGAGGCGAACACGAAGTGGGTCACGCCCGCCGCCTTGGCCAGGCGGGCCAGACGCACCGACGCGTGCCAGTTGATGTCGTAGGTCAGCTGGGGGTCGAGGTCGCCCAGGGGATCGTTGCTCAAGGCGGCGAGGTGGACGACGGCGTCGAAGCCGGCGACGTCGTCACTCGTGACATCCCGGACGTCACGGCGAGTGGCGGCGACGTCGTCGCTCCAGCCCGGAACGGCGCACCGTTCGAAGAGGTAGGAGTCGAGACCGTGCACCTCGTGGCCCCGCTCGGCAAGCATCGGGACGAGGACGGGGCCGATGTACCCGTTGTGACCGGTGACGAGAACCCGCATTCCCTGCTCCCCTTGGCGTCGTCGGATCACTCGGACGGTACCGGCCGGACCCCCGGGCCGCCATGGGTCGTCGGACCCATCACCAGGCGGCGGTCGGCCTGCGCCGCGGAGGCCGGGCCGATTAGCGTCGCCTAACGGGCCGCGCCCGGGTGCCGATGGGACGGCACCCGATCCGAGGAGACGCGATGGAGACGACACCCGACGGGGGACCCTGCCGCTTCTGCGGGACCCGGCTCACGACGACCTTCGTCGATCTGGGGATGTCGCCGTTGTGCGAGACCTTCCTCACCGTCGACGAGCTGAACCGGATGGAGCCCTTCTACCCGCTCCACACCTGGGTCTGCGGGTCGTGCTTCCTCGTCCAACTCCAGGAGTACGTCTCGCCCGAGGAGATCTTCCGCGAGTACGCCTACTTCTCGTCCTACAGCGACGCCTGGCTCGAGCACGCTCGCTCCTATGCGGCGACGATGATCGAGGCTCTGGGGCTCGGCCCCTCGAGCCTGGTCGTCGAGTTGGCCAGCAACGACGGTTATCTCCTGCGCTGGTTCCGTGACGCGGGGGTTCCCGTGCTCGGCGTGGAACCGGCGTTGAACGTGGCCGAGAAGGCCGTCGAGCTCGGCATCCCGACCCGGACCGAGTTCTTCGGTGAGGCCTTCGCCCGTTCCCTGGCCGAGGAGGGGGTCAGCGCCGATCTGGTCTGCGGCGCCAACGTCCTCGCCCAGGTGCCCGACATCAACGACTTCGTGGGCGGGATCCGCCACATACTCGCTCCCGGGGGCACCGTCACCTTCGAGTTCCCCCACCTTCAGCGTCTCGTCGAGGGGAACCAGTTCGACACCATCTACCACGAGCACTTCTCCTACTTCTCTCTGGTCACGACCGAGAAGATCTTCGCCGCCCACGGGATCACACTCGTCGACGTCGAGGAGTTGTGGACCCACGGTGGCTCGCTTCGGGTGTACGGCCGCCACGCCGCCGAGGCCCCCGAGCCGACGGAGCGCTACCGCGAGCTGCGACGCAGGGAGATCGATCTCGGCTACACCGATCTCGACACCTACCGGGCCTTCACGCCCCGGGTCGAGCGGACGAAGCGCCGGATTCTCGAGTTCCTCATCGGGGCCCGCGACCGGGGCGAACGCGTCGTCGGGTACGGGGCACCGGGCAAGGGCAACACCTTGTTGAACTACTGCGGTATCCGCACCGACATGATCGAGTTCACCGTCGATCGCAACCCCTACAAGCACGGCCGCTACCTGCCCGGCACCCACATCCCGGTCCGCCCGGTCGACGCCCTCTACGAGGCGCGGCCCGACCACGTCTTCATCCTGCCGTGGAACCTGCGCGACGAGATCGCCGCCCAGCTGGCCCCTGTTCGGGAGTGGGGCGCCGATCTGGTCGTCCCCATCCCCGAACTCGAGGTCTTCTGATGAGGGGTCCGAGAACGCAGTGCGGTGACGGTCGGGGAGGTCGGGTGGCATCGGCCGAGCGGAGCACACCGACCCGGCTCGTCCGACCGCGTCCGGGCGAGGGGGGGTCGGGATGAAGGTCGTCCTGTTCTGTGGGGGCCAGGGGATGCGCATGCGCGACTACTCCGACACCCTGCCCAAGCCGATGGTGCCCATCGGTCCCCGCCCCATCCTGTGGCACCTCATGAAGTACTACGCCCACTTCGGCCACCACGACTTCGTGCTGTGCCTCGGCTACAAGGGCGGGGTGATCAAGGAGTACTTCCTCGACTACCGCGAGGAGATGTCCAACGACTTCGTGCTGACCGAGGGTGGAGGGGTCCAGCTTCTCGGACGCGACATCGACTCGTGGCGGATCACCTTCGTCGACACCGGGCTGCACGCCAACGTCGGTACCCGCCTGTGGTCGGTGCGTCGCTTCGTGGAGAACGAGGAGATCTTCCTCGCCAACTACGCCGACGGCCTCAGCGACCTGCCCCTCGACGAGGTGATCGCCCGGCTGCGCGACTCGGACAAGGCGTGCGCTTTCGTCACCGTGCGGCCCAGTCAGACGTTCCACGTCGTCACCGCCGACGAGGACGGCACCGTGACCGGAATCGACGCCGCCGGTGCCGGTGATCTGTGGGTCAACGGGGGGTTCTTCGTCATGCGCCCGCGGGTGTTCGACTACATGCGACCGGGCGAGGAACTCGTCGAGGAGCCCTTCCGGCGCATGATCGAGGCGGGAGACCTGATGACCGTCCGCTATGACGGCTTCTGGGTGGGCATGGACACCTTCAAGGACCGCCAGCGACTCGACGACCTCTACGCCGGCGGCACGGCACCGTGGCAGGTCTGGCGACGCGGGGAGCAGACGTGAGGGGCCTGCGTCCGGCGTCGTCGGTGCGCCGGGTGCTGGCGCTGGGCGCTCATGCCGACGACATCGAAATCGGCGCCGGGGGCACGATCGCGTCGCTGATCGGCTCGACGCCCGGGGTCGAGGTGCACTGGGTGGTGTTCAGCGCGGTCGGAGAGCGGGCTGGGGAGGCCCGTCGCTCGGCCCGCGACTTCTGCGCCGGCGCTTCACTGCACCTGCATCTGCACGAGTTCCGCGACGGTCGCTTTCCGGCGGACTGGGATGCCCTCAAAGAGGCCGTCGAGGCCCTGGCGCGCCACGTCGATCCCGACCTCGTGTTCACCCACCGTCTCGACGATCGCCATCAGGACCATCGCCTGGTGGCGGAGCTGACCTGGACCGCCTTTCGCGACCATCTCGTCCTGGCCTACGAGATCCCGAAATACGAGGGTGACCTCGGCCAACCCGACCTCTACGTCCCTCTCAGCCCCGAGGGTCTGGATCGCAAGATCGAGCTCCTCGATCGCCACTTCGGATCCCAGCGCTCGAAGGCCTGGTTCGACGCCGAGACCTTCCGGGGACTGGCCCGCCTGCGGGGCATCGAGGCGGGTCGTGGGGTGCGGTACGCCGAGGCCTTCCACTGCGACAAGGCGGTCCTTGAGTTCTGAGGGGCACGAGGGGCCGCGCTCCCTCAGGCGGTGATCCCCTTGAAGAAGCGTTGATGCCAGACCTCGAGGGACAGCAGGGTCCACAGGCGGATCTGCTCGTCGCGTCGCCCCCGCTCGTGGTCCTCGAGGAGCCGGGAGACGGCGCGCCGGTCGAACACCTCGGCGGCGAAACTGTCGGGGGACAGGAGCAGGTCGGCGGCCATGGTGCGCAGGCCCGACCGAAACCAGGCGTCGAGGGGGACTCGGAACCCCACCTTGCGACGGTCGACGATCTCGGCGGGGAGGTGGCGGCGGGCCACCTCCTTCACGGCCCACTTGGTACGACCCCGGCGGGTCCGCAGGCGCGAGGGAACCGTGAGGGCGTGGTCGACCAGACGGGGGTCGAGGAAGGGGGGGCGCAGCTCGAGCGATGCGGCCATCGACATGCGGTCGCCCCGTGCCAGGAGGTTGTCCGACAGCCACGGGCCGCAGTCGGACAGGACGAGGTCGGCGACGGGATCGCCGGTCAGCGGGGCCGGCGGTGAGCTCGGCTCGTGGTGCTGGCCGAGAAGGTGGCGCCGCTCGGCGCTCGTGAAGGGGGCGAACCAGGCGCGCGCCCGCTCGGCCCGTGGCTCGGCGGCGGCCCGCAGGGCGATACGGGCCCGCCCGAGCCGGGCGGGGAGCAGTTCCCCGATTCCCCCCAGGACCGGACCCGACAGGGGCCCGAGAAGGCGGGCAGCGGTGTCGACCCGCCGCGCCCACCGGTACTTGGGATAGCCGCCGAAGAGCTCGTCGCTGCCCTCACCCGAGAGGACCACCTTGACCTCGCTCCGGGCCAGCTCGGCCAGGCGGAACACCGCCATGTCGGCCGGTTCGGAGAGGGGGGCGTCCCGGTGCCAGGTGAGCCGGTGCCACAGCCCCTCGAAGTCGGAGGCTCCCAGAACCACCTCGTGATGGTCGGTGCCGAGATGGGCACTGACGCGACGGGCGTGGGGGAGTTCGTCCACACGGGGATCGTCGAAGCCGGCGGAGAAGGTGCGGAGGCGATGCGACGAGTGGCGGGCGGCCAGGGCGCAGATGAGGCTGGAGTCGACACCCCCGCTCAGGTAGGCCCCGACCGGGACGTCGGCGACGAGGGCCTCCGACACGGCGGCGTCCAGCAGCTCGGCGGTGGTCGACACGAGTTCGTCGGGATCGAGATCCGGGTCGGGTTGCAGGCGGGGTTCCCACCAGCGCTGCTCGTCGGTGGTGCCGTCGGGTGCGATGGTGAGCAGGGTGCCCGGCGGGAGTTCGGCGATGCCCGCGAAGAGGGTGCGCGGCGCGGGGACCGAGCGGTGGGCGAGGTAGGCGTCGAGAGCGCCGACGTCGACCTCCACACGCGACAAGACGGCGAGGAGGGCCTTGATCTCGGAGGCGAAGGCGAAGAACTCGGGTGTGGTGACGTGGTACAGGGGCAGGATCCCGAGCCGGTCCCGGGTGACGACGAGGTTCCCGGTGCGGGCGTCGTGCAGGGCGAAGGCGAACTGGCCCCTCAGCTCGGTCACCATCTGGGGGCCGCGTGCGAGCCAGCGGGCGAGCAGGACCTCGGTGTCGCCGTGGGTCCGGAAGGGGTGATCGCTGCGGCGCCGGAGCTCGGCGTAGTTCAGGATCTCGCCGTTGAAGCAGACGGTGACGGCGTCGTCGGGGGTCGACATGGGCTGGCGGGAGCCCTCGAGGTCGATGATCGACAGCCGGGTGTGGGCGAATCCGGTGGATCCCGAGGTCCAGATACCGCGGTCGTCGGGTCCCCGGTGGACCAGCTGGTCGGCCATGGCCTCCAGGTCGGCAGGGTCCACGGGTCGGCCGTCGAGGCGCCGGATGCCGGCGATGCCACACATCTCAGGTCCTCCGGTGGGGGCGGTCGGGGGTCGTGGGGGGGCGGGGGGGCCGCAGGCGTCGTCGGCGTGGTGGCCACAGCAGGGCGGCGACGGCCGCGCGTGACGGGCGGCGGCCGCTCAATGCCCGCAGTGCCTCGTTGGCGGTGACCACGACGCCGTAGACCGCGCCAGCCACCCGCCCGTGCCGACGCCGGTACAGGCGGACCTTGTTGACGACCAGGAGCGACCACAGGCGGTCGGAGTGGGGCGAGTCGCCGCCGATGTGGGTGACGACGGCCTCCGGGACGTACACGATCCGGAAGCCGGCGTCACCGGTGCGGAGGCAGAAGTCGGTCTCCTCGGAGTAGAGGAAGTAGGACTCGTCCCAGGCACCGGTGGCCTCGAGGCAGGCCCGCGAGATCATCAGGGCCGCCCCCGACGCCCAGTCGACGGGGTGGGAGGCGAGATAGGACTCCGGCCGGGTCTCCTGTTCACCCCAGGAGGGACGGCGGCCGGCGCGGCGGGTCCCGAGGACGGCGTCGCCGAGAGCGCGCCGGATGGTGGGTCGACGGTACAGGGACCAGGAGGTGGCGCCCTCGGTCGTGACGAGGCGCGGGACCGTCACCCCGACCGTGCCCCCCAGTCGGTCGGCCAGGTGGTCGAGAGCCCCGGGCGCCACGCGACAGTCGGGGTTGAGGACGACGACGGCATCGGCGTCCGCCAGGTGTTCGATCCCCCGGTTGACGCCGGCGGCGTAGCCGGCATTGACCCCGGTGGCGACGACGTCGTCGACGACGGGATGGTCGGAGGCGATGGCAACCGAGTCGTCGTCGGAGTCGTTGTCGACGACGACGCACCGTAGGGACCGGCGGCTCGCCGTCTGCAGGGAGTCGAGACAGGCGGTGAGAACGGGGGCCGAGCAGTGGGTGACGACGACCACCCCGATGGAGGTGATGGACGAGTCGTCCCGTCCCGCGTGGCGGCGTCGTGAGTCCGGCATCTGCACCCCGATCGGCAGTCCGGGCCCTGCCCCAAGGGATCGTCGGTCGCCCGGCCGGGGGTGACCGTAGCGGGCCGGCCGCGTGACGCCCCGACGGCATCGGCAGCCACGTCGTTCGTGCCACCCGATGTGGCGGTACGGACGGCAACCTCACATCACGTCGGCGGTGGTCGACAGGGGGGTTGCCGGCCGCGTGCACACATGGTGGGCGCAACTGGCAGGATGGAGCCTCGACCGGGTCGGTCTCGGGGCGGGATGGGAGTCGGGAAGATGGACATCTGGGACGCACTGCGCCTCGTGGTGCGGCATTGGCGCAAGACCCTCGCCGTCTTCGTCGTCGGCGTGGCCGTCAGTGTCGGGGCCTACGCCGCCGCCCCGACGGAGTGGAAGGTGCAGGGGACGGTGGTCCTGCTCGGACCCACCCAGAACGCCCGCATCATCGATCAGACCGTCGTGGTGGAGGACGTGAATCCCTTCTTCGAG
>RFFY01000160.1 GCA_003697065.1 Actinomyces sp.
CTGGTCAAGTCCGACGGCGAGCCCACCTACTTCCTGCCCGACATCGCCTATCACCGCGACAAGTTCGCCCGCGGCGCCGACCATCTCATCGACATCCTCGGCGCCGACCACCACGGCTACGTGGCCCGGATGCGGGCCGCTCTGCAGGCCCTGGGCCACGCCCCCGAGGACTTCGAGGCCCTCATCGGTCAGAACGTCACCCTCATGCGCGGGGGCCGTGAGGTCCGCCTCTCGAAGAGGGCGGGCACCATGATCGAGGCCCGCGACCTCGTCGAGCTCGTCGGTCCCGACGTCGCCCGCTTCACCTATCTGCTCCAGTCGATCGACACGACCCAGACCATCGACATCGACGTCGTCACCGCCCAGTCCGCCGAGAACCCCGTCTACTACGTCCAGTACGCCCACGCCCGGGTCCACTCGGTGGCCCGCGAGGCCGCCGCCCGCGGGGTCGAGCGGCGCCCCCTCGACACCGTCGACCTGTCCGTCCTCGTGCACGAGCGCGAACTCGACGTCCTGCGGCGCCTCTCCGAGCTGCCCGACACGGTGGCGATCGCCACCCGCGCCCGGGCCCCCCACCAGGTCACCACCTGGGTCCGCGAGCTCGCCGCCGCCTTCCACCGCTTCTGGCACGAGTGCCCGATCCTGCGCGACGACGTCGATCCCGAGCTCCGTCAGGCCCGCCTGTGGCTGGTCGAGACCACCCGGATCGGCCTGGCGATCGGGCTCGACCTGCTCGGCGTGTCCGCTCCCGAGCGCCTCTAGGGGACCAGCGTGGCCGGACCCCTGCCCCGTCACCTGCTGCCCGACAACGCCGAGGTGATCGACGGGCGCCTGCACCTGGCCGGCTGCGACGTGCTCGAGCTCGTCGAGCACTACGGCACGCCCGTCTTCCTCTACGACGAGGAGCACCTGCGGGCCCGCTGCCGCGAGGCGGTCGGCGTCTTCGGCGAGGGTGTCGCCTACGCCACCAAGGCCTTCCTGTGTCTGGCCATGGCCCGCCTGGCCCACGAGGAGGGCATGTACCTCGACGTCGCCACCGGCGGCGAACTCCACGTCGCTCTCGCCGCCGGGGTGCCACCCGCCCATCTGGTGCTCCACGGCAACAACAAGTCCGTCGACGAGCTCGAGCGGGCCATCGAGGTGGGCGTCGGCCGCATCGTCGTCGACTCCTTCGACGAGCTCGACCGGCTCGACGACATCCACGCCCGCACCGGCGCCGTGCCCCGGGTCCTGCTGCGCCTGACCCCCGGCGTGGAGGCCCACACCCACGAGTTCGTCGCCACGGGACAGGACGACTCGAAGTTCGGCTTCACGGTCTCGACCGGAGCGGCGGCCGCCGCCATCGAGAGGGCCCGTCGCTCGCCCGCCGTCGAGCTCGTGGGGGTGCACGCCCACATCGGCTCCCAGGTGTTCGCCGTGGAGTCCTTCGCCAAGGCGGCGCGGATCATCGCCGAGGAGGCGGCGCCCTTCGGCCTGCCGGAGATGTCGGTGGGTGGGGGCCTGGGTGTGCCCTACGTGACGGGCGAGACGGCCCCGACCATCACCGAATGGGGCACGACCGTCCTCGAGGCCTTCCGGGCGGCGGGGGTGCGGGCCCGGATCACCGCCGAGCCGGGGCGCTCGATCGCCGCCGCCGCCGCCATCACCTGCTACACGGTGGGCACGATCAAGGAGATCCCCGGCATCCGGACCTACGTCGCCGTGGACGGCGGGATGAGCGACAACCCCCGGCCCGTCCTGTACGGCTCGGGCTACGAGACCTTCTTGCCCCGGGCCACCGACGCCGAGCGCCCCCGCACCGTGACCGTCGTCGGCAAGCACTGCGAGAGCGGCGACGTGCTCGTGCGCGACGCCGCCGTGCCCGCCGACCTGCACACCGGCGACATCCTCGCCACCCCCGTCACCGGGGCCTACGGTCACTCCATGGGCTCGAACTACAACAAGGTGCCCCGGCCCCCGGTCGTGTTCGTCCGCGACGGCGCTGCCCGCCTCGTCGTGCGTCGCGAGACCCACGACGACCTCCTGCGCCTCGACCGGTGACCCCCGCCCCCGTGGCCGTCCGCCGCGGGCCGGTGGTGTGGCGACGCCTCCCCGACGAGGTCCTGGTCCGCGTCCCGGGCGCCGAGACCTTGGCCCTGGGCGGCACGGGTGCCGAGTTGTGGGACCTGGTGTCGTCGCCCCGGA